>JBDLIR010000188.1:0-4751 GCA_039714815.1 Actinomycetota bacterium
TCGTATCAGGAAACGACGACCCGTCAAGCGCGGTCATCGCGTACATCGCTATCGAGGCGGCGACCGCTGCGTTGAGGGACTCGACACCGCCGGGCATCGCGATCGTTATCCGAGCGTCGCATGTCTCGACGATGTGCGCAGGGAGCCCGTGGGCTTCCGAACCGACCACGAGCGCGACCGGTGCGTCGTGGCGCTGTGGCCTGGCGCCGCCCGCAACGACGGTGGCTATGGTCGTCAGGCCAGCTTCCGCTGCGTCCTCGGCGGGGTCAGCGAGCTGGATGAGTCTCGTATGGAGGTGTGCGCCGGCACTCGAACGGATCGTCTTGGGAGACCAGAGCTCTGCGGTGTTCCCGCTCACAGCGACGTCCCATCCCAGCGCTGCTGCGCTGCGGATCATCGTCCCGAGGTTCCCCGGGTCGGAAATGTCTACGAGGATCACCGTGTCGTGCGCCCTGAGCCCTTGTGGAGGTCGCACCGGCACCACAGCGACAGGGCTGCGAGGTGATCTCGTGTCAGAGGCCGAGGCGAGTACAGCCTCGGTCACGACGATCGGTTCAGTGCCGATGCCTGTACACCGTTCGATCGTGAGTATGTCGTCGGGTGTGCACAGTGTCACTGACGGGATGACGCCGGCGTCGATGAACTCACCGAAGACGGTAGGTCCTTCGATGATCGTCTCTCGCCGGGCGCGCCTGGCTTTGTGACGGTGCAACTCGCGCACCGCCTTCACCCGCGCGTTCGCGGTCGAGGTGATGATGTCAGGCATTGGAATCAGGGCTTTGGCGTCGATACAGCCGAAATATCAGCTGTATCGACGCCAAAGCCCAAAGGGTCAAGCGTTGGCGGTGGCGTTGGTGGCGACCTCTACGAGAGCCGCAAACGCATCCGGGTCGTTGACAGCCATCTCCGCGAGCATCTTGCGGTCGACCTCGATGTCTGCGGCCTTGAGGCCTGCCATGAACTTCGAGTACGTCGTCCCGTTGATGCGCGCCGCGGCGTTGATGCGCTGGATCCACAGGCGCCGGAACTGGCCCTTACGTGCACGACGATGGTCGTACGAATCCTGCATTGCGTGCATCACCTGTTCGCGCGCAGCGCGATAGCGACGGCTTCTGGCCCCGGTGTACCCGGAAGCCCTATCCATTACCTTTTTGCGCTTCTTCCGCGCGTTCACAGACCGTTTTACACGAGCCATGAGGGCCTCCTAGTTAGTTGAGCAAGCGGTCGACGTTCTTGGCGTCCTTACCGCTGAGCGTTGATGTTCCCTTGACGCGGCGCCACCGCGCTGCGGACTTCTTGTTCCTGTTGTGGCCGCGCCAAGCCTTGCGATGCTTGATCTTGCCACTGCCGGTGCGTTTGAAACGCTTGGCGGCACCTTTGTGCGTCTTCATCTTCGGCACGTTGTTCTCCTGTCACACAGACCGAGCGTTGAGCTACTCGTCGTCTGATTCAGTTTCGATCTCTGTCGGCATGTCCCTGGCTGGTACCAGGACCATCGTCATGTTCCGCCCTTCGAGACGTGGCATGGTCTCAACCTCTGCATACGCCTCGACGTCGTCGTGGAGCCTCTGAAGGATGTCACGTCCGAGTTCCGGATGCGCGACCTCGCGGCCGCGGAACCTCATGGTGCATTTGACCTTGTCACCCTGGCGAAGGAACTTGATGACCCGCTTCTTCTTGACATCGAAATCGCCTGCGCCGATCTTGGGCCGGAACTGGACTTCCTTGATGACTGTGCGGGTCTGGTTCTTTCTCGCCTCGCGAGCTTTGACGGACTGGTCGTACTTGTACTTGCCATAGTCCATCATGCGCACGACCGGTGGTCTGGCGTCGGGAGCGACCTCTACGAGATCCAATCCCAACTGGCTCGCAAGCCATCGAGCTTCGTCGATGTCTTTCTCGCCGATCTGTCCACCGTCTGGCGCGATGAGTCGCACTCGTTTGACACGGATTCGTTCGTTAACCCTTGGCTCCGCGATGGGAGTACCTCCTGATCTGTGGTCTTCCAGCAGCGGAGGTTGCCTACACGAACAGGACAGCGCTTCACGTGCTGTCGATATCGGACCCGTTGCACCTCAAACGGTGGACAGGTGGGAAGCAGGCGCCTCCACTTGCGTCTTGTAGAGGTGAAGATAGCACCTGGTACCTGGTACTTGGAACCTAGAAGAAGTCCCGCTCTCCGCTTTCCGACTTCCGACTTCCGACTGCGGCCTAGCTAATCGCCCTCAGCGTCAATGCTGTCATGACGGCGGCGTGTGCTGCTTCACGGCCCTTGTTACCCGGCCCGGGTGCGGAGCGGACTTGGGCATCTGCGATGTCGCGAACCGTGAGGATGCCGAAGGCGATCGGCACACCGGTATCGATCTGCACCCGCATGAGGCCTTCCGACGCTCTGTGAGCGACGTGTGCGTAGTGATCGGTGTCACCTTCGATCACCGCACCGAGGCACACGACCGCATCGACGCCTGCTCGGGTCAGCGAAGCCGCGATGAGCGGCAACTCGAAAGCACCTGGTGCATCGACGACGATGACCTCATCTGCCTCCGCCTCTGAGAGATACTCGAGTGCTCCCTCTTTCAGCCCCTCGGTGATGGACTGGTTGAACATGGCTGTCACGACGCCGACGCGCAGGCCCATCGCGCTCAGGAGATCTGAATCCGTGTCATCGGTCCGCATGTGTTTCCCCTTCGGTGATGTGACCCATTCGGGCAGCTTTCGTATCGAGGTAGACGCGATTGTGCGCGGTTTCACCTACCCAGATGGGTTGTCTCTCCGTGACGACGACGCCGTAGCGCTCGAGTTGATCGATCTTGTCAGGATTGTTGGTCATCAGTCGTACAGACCCGATTCCGAGGTCGTGGATGATCTGAGCATCGACGCCGTAGTGACGCGCATCGTCGGCATGTCCGATCTCCCTGTTCGCATCGACGGTATCGAGACCCTGTTCCTGCAGGTTGTACGCAGCGATCTTTGCGAGAATCCCGATCCCGCGGCCCTCATGAGCGGCGTTGTACACGATGACCCCTTCACCCTTTTCCGCTATCAATCGCATGGAATCATCGAGTTGGGAGCCGCAGTCACATCGGAGTGACCCGAAAACGTCCCCGGTCAGACACACCGAATGGACCCGGGTGAGAACACCCTCTTTGCCCGCAACATCTCCCATCGTCAATGCGACGTGTGCACTGTCGTCGGTGTGAGATCGGTAGCCGATGAGATCGAACTCCCCGAACCCTGTCGGCAGCTTCGCACTCGATTCTCGGGTCACGAGGACCTCGGTCTTCCACCGGTACGCGACCAGGTCATCGATGGAGATCATGACCAGATCGTGTTCAGCTGCGAACGCAGTGAGATCCTCACCCTTGCGCATGGTGCCGTCGTCGTTGACGATCTCGCACAACACGCCGGCGGGGAACATCCCTGCAAGCCTCGTGAGGTCGACAGTGGCCTCGGTGTGTCCCTGGCGCTGCAGCACACCTCCATCGTGATAGCGCAAGGGAAAGACGTGGCCCGGACGGGAGAAATCCGACGGAGCCGAACGTCGATCGGCGACCGCGCGGATCGTTGCGGCGCGATCGGCGGCAGAGATCCCTGTCGTCGTACCGATCTTGTAGTCGATCGACACGGTGAAAGCGGTCTGGTGGGCTTCGGTGTTGTCCATGACCATGAGCGGCAGATCGAGTTCATCGAGACGCTCGCCTGTCGTCGACAGACAGATCAACCCGGATGTGTATCTGACCATGAAGGCGATCTTGGCTTCGGTGACTGCCTCTGCGGCCACGATCAGATCACCCTCGTTCTCACGGTCCTCGTTGTCCACGACGAGGACGAACTCGCCGGCCCTGAGAGCCTCCACCGCCTCGGCAATGGTGTTGAGTTTCATCGATGGGCCCCCAGCATGCGCTCAACGTACTTGGCGATCACGTCGACCTCGAGATTGACCTGGGACCCGACAGTGGTTGTCCCGAACACGGTAACTGCAAGGGTGTGGGGGATCAGGACGATCTCGAACCATGCGGTGTCACTGTCGCGATCGTTGACTGCTGTTACGGTGAGGCTCGTTCCGTCGACGGTGATGGATCCCTTCTCGACGACGTAACGCTCGAGGTCACGTGGCATCGATATGCGCATCCGTGAGGCGTCCCCTTCGTCGACAACCGATGTGACGATGCCAACACCATCGACATGGCCCTGGACGATGTGGCCGTCGAACCGGCCATCGGCTGCCAGAGGGCGTTCGAGGTTGACGGGTGAAGCCTCGCCGAGTGAGCCAAGAGCGCTGCGTGCGAGCGATTCATCCACCACCTGGACGACGAAGCCCTCCGTCGCCTGACTGACAACGGTGAGGCACACGCCGTTCACCGCAACGGAATCCCCGATCTGCAGCCCTTCGAGGGTACGGTCGGCGCTGATGAGGAGTTGTACTCCGCCATTGACGGGTTCGGTAGCTGCCACCTGTCCCAGTTCGGCGATGATGCCTGTGAACATCAGGTGTTCCTTTCGATTCTCGCGGTGATCTTGATGTCTGGCCCCAGGCGCTCAACGCCTGTGAACACCAGTGGATGTGCGTCTGAGATCGTCGGAAATGTGCCGGCGACGCTCGGGAGACCGACACCGCCGGCGACTTTGGCGCCAACGTACATCACGATCTCGTCAACGGTGTCGGAGTCCAGGAAGGAGCGTGCGACGTGTGCGCCTCCTTCGACCAGCACCGAGGTGAATCCACTGTTCGCAAGTTTGTCGAGTGCATG
>JBDLIR010000189.1:0-4737 GCA_039714815.1 Actinomycetota bacterium
CTTGAAGAAGCACACGATCAGACCGACGAATGGTGGGCAGACATCATCGACACGACGGTCGAGCATCCTCGGGGCGGTCTCTGGGTTGCGGAGGTCGACCGATGATGCTCCGCACGGTATCCGAGATCGTGATCGGCGTGCTGTACGCCATGGGAGCAACCCATCAGGCTCTGTCGACGCTACGAAACAGCGAGGAGTTCTACACCATCATGGCGACCAGCGCCGACAGCTGACTCCCGATTGTCTGTGGGTGTTCTCGAGAATCTGACCAAATATCATGAAGTATCTGCAGTTAGAAGCAGGTGACATGGTTTGTGTCACAGGGGGTTGGTACGTTATGCGTATGGATATCAACAGCCACAGCGACACACCTGAGAACCCGAAAGGGTCCGCATATCGGAACCTCCTCGACAAGGTTGACGCAATGTTCGATGACGACCTGTTGCAGGCCAC
This sequence comes from Actinomycetota bacterium, assembly GCA_039714815.1. GTDB lineage: Bacteria > Actinomycetota > Acidimicrobiia > Spongiisociales > UBA5794 > JAMBLL01. Next base: position 454 of record JBDLIR010000189.1, read on the forward strand.
GGTCGACGCAAAGACGGCCATTGATCAAGCAAATGCTCAGATGCTGGTGTTGACGAACGAACTCGACCGGCGTGGTGTCACCGAGACCGTCCATGTGCTGTCGACGACTGCGTGGCTGAAATCGGCTTGTCGTATGACAGCCAGGGAAGCGTCAGGCACGGTCAAGGCGGCACGAGCGCTGGCTCAAATGCCCCATGTTGCTGAAGAAGCGGTGACCGGCGCGATTGTGACGTCGGGTGTGAAACTGTTGGCCCGTGCCCGTGACCGTCACCCCGACGCGTTCCCCCGCCATGAGCAGGTCCTCGCCGATGCTGCGACGTATCTCAACGCCAGGGATCTGCGTATAGCGGTTGCGCATTGGGATCAACAGGTCGACTTCGAAGGCGCATTGGATGACGTCGAAACCGATGCTGCACGTCGTGAGCTGTTCTTCAACCAGTCCTACAAGGGCAAGTGGGACCTGCAGGGCCGCTTCGGGGTCGCAGACGGCCACATCGTCAACACGGCATTGCGCGGATACATCCAGGGCACCTACATTGATGGTGATGATCGCAGGTCCATGCCCGAACGTCTCGCAGACGCACAAGTCGGTATCTGTCAGCACTGGCTTGATCACAACGACACAGGAGAGACCTCTGGTGGCGAGAAGCCACACATCACCGTCGTCGTTCCTTACGACATCCTCACCCGGGACAGACAACAGCTTCCCGAACTCGACGGATACGCGATCGACCCCGACACGCTACGCAGGTGGGCGTGTGACGCAGGCATCGTTCGTATCATTACCGATGCCGACAGTCAACCCATTGACGTCGGGAGACGTACCCGCACCATCCCACCCGCGTTGCGTCGAGCACTCGACCTGCGAGACGGCGGATGCACCTGGCCGGGATGCTGTGCACCAGTCTCATGGTGCGACGCACACCACATCATCCACTGGGCAGACGGCGGCGAAACCAACCTCGACAACACACAACTCCTCTGCCGCAAACACCACACCCACACCCACCGCAACGAGAACGTGCTGCCAGCCGAGCCATGACCAGCGAGACACGCCGTGTCGTCGATCCCAAGGCAGGGGATTCCTGGCTGGGCGACACTCAAACGCCAGCAGTAATTGACGGAGTCGTCTGACCACGGAACGGGCGTGGCACAGCGCTGCCTCGCATGCAACCAGCAGGGTGACCTATTCCCGGTTCCTGCTGTCGGCTGTGAGCAGTGTTCGTGTTAACCGCTACTCTCCACACTGCTGGCGTCAACACATGCGGAGGGTTTCTCGTGGAAGTCGAGATCGGTAGAGCAAAGTCCGGTCGTCGAGCGTGGGGGTTCGACGACATTGCGATCGTACCGTCACGTAGGACGAGAGATCCCGAAGACGTCGACCTGACGTGGGAACTCGATGCGTTCACATTCGACCTGCCGATGATGGCATCCGGGATGGACTCATCAGTCACCCCTGCAACCGCGATCGAGATCGGCCGTCTCGGCGGTCTTGCGTGCCTCAACCTCGAGGGGCTTTGGACGCGCTACGAGGACCCGATCCCTGTGTACGAGGAGATCGCATCGCTCGACCCGGAGAAGGCGACACGCCGGATGCAAGAGCTCTACGCCGCGCCGGTGATACCGGAATTGATCACCCAACGGGTCAAAGAGATCAAGGACGGCGGCGTCATCGCGTGTGCGAGCCTGACGCCTCAGCACGTCGAAAAGTACATCGACTATGCAAAGGCCGGCGGCCTCGACATCCTCGTCATCCAGGGCACGGTCGTGTCTGCTGAGCATGTGTCTTCGAGGGAAGAGCCACTCGACCTGTTCAAGTTCATCCGTGAGGTCGAGATGCCTGTCATCGTCGGCGGCTGTGCATCGTATTCCGGTGCGCTGCATCTGATGCGTACCGGCGCGGTCGGCGTCCTCGTGGGCGTTGGCCCGGGTGCGGCCTGTACGACACGGGGCGTCCTCGGGATCGGGGTCCCTCAGGCAACCGCCATTGCGGATGCCGCAGGAGCACGCACGTCGTATCTCGAAGAAACCGGCCGCTACGTCCACGTTATCGCTGACGGAGGCATGCGATCGGGTGGAGACGTCTCCAAGGCGATCGCATGTGGAGCAGATGCTGTGATGCTCGGCTCTCCCATGGCCGCAGCTCAGGAGTCTCCTTCACGCGGGTACCACTGGGGCATGGCAACGTTCCATCCCACGCTTCCGAGGGGGTCTCGTGTCCGCACGGGCATCCTCGGTACGATTGCAGAGATCCTTGTCGGGCCGGCCCACGAGAACGATGGTCGACGCAACCTCTTCGGAGGACTCAGAGCCTCGATGGCCACGACCGGTTATGAAACGGTCAAGGAATTCCAGAAGGCTGAGGTCATGGTCGCCCCTGCGCTCCAGACCGAAGGGAAGCAACTCCAGCGGTCCCAGGGTGTGGGGATGGGCTGATGGCGGAACCCGCCACTGCAGGCCAGGCATCTGAAGGGGACTTCGACCATGTGCTGGTCGTCGATTTCGGTGCCCAGTACGCCCAGCTGATCGCACGCCGTGTCCGTGAGGCGCGGGTGTTCTCAGAGATCGTCCCGCGTGATATCACGGCATCGGAGGTAGCGGAGAAGAACCCGATCGGCATCATCCTCTCCGGAGGCCCCGCCTCCGTGCATGCCGACGACGCGTACGGCATCGACGAAGAGATCTTCTCGCTCGGGATCCCCGTGCTCGGCATCTGCTACGGCCACCAGGTGCTTGCACAGTCACTCGGTGGCACGGTTGCGTCGACGGGGACATCCGAGTTCGGGCCTGCGACACTGACGGTGAGCGAGGATGGGGGTTTGTTCGCCGGTCAGCCTCTCGGCCAGCAGGTGTGGATGAGCCACAACGACGCTGTCTCGGTGCCCCCTGACGGGTTCGTCGTGACAGCGAGTACTCCTGATGCTCCGGTTGCCGCAATGGAGGACCCCGCTCGCAAGCTCTACGGGGTGCAGTTCCACCCTGAGGTGAAACACACCGAGCATGGCCAGGAGGTGCTCGAGCACTTCCTGACACGCGTATGTGACGCCAGGACGACGTGGACCCACGCAGGCATCATCGAGCAATCCGTCGATGCGATCCGTAGTGCCGTAGGTGACGGCGTCGCGATCTGCGGTTTGAGCGGCGGTGTCGACTCGTCCGTGGCTGCTGCTCTCGTCCACAAGGCGATAGGAGATCAACTCGTCTGCGTGTACGTCGACCACGGGCTGATGCGCCTCGGAGAGAGCGAACAGGTCGAGGACACGTTCCGTGACCACTTCAAGATGAACCTCATCCACGTGAAGGCCGAGGATCGTTTCCTCGAAGCGCTCGCGGGCGTGACCGACCCTGAGGAGAAGCGCAAGATCATCGGTGAGCGGTTCATCCGTACCTTCGAAGAGGTCGCAGCGGACATCACTGACGCCCACTACCTCGTGCAGGGGACGCTGTACCCCGATGTCATAGAGTCGGGGACCAAGGACGCAGCGAAGATCAAGAGCCACCACAACGTCGGTGGCCTCCCTGAGGACATGAAGTTCGAACTCGTCGAGCCGTTGCGCGACCTGTTCAAGGACGAGGTCAGGGCGGTGGGGAGCGAACTCGGATTGCCCGACGACATCGTGGGGCGACAGCCGTTCCCCGGTCCAGGGCTTGCGGTGCGGATCATCGGTGACGTGACACGCGACCGTCTTGACATTCTCCGTGCCGCAGACGCCATCGTCATCGACGAGATCAGGAAAGCCGGGCTCTACGACGAGATCTGGCAGGCCTTCGGTGTCCTCCCTGCGATCAAGAGCGTCGGCGTCCAGGGTGATGGCCGAACGTACGCGTACCCCCTGATCCTTCGGGCCGTCACGTCAGACGACGCGATGACCGCAGACTGGGCCCGCATCCCGTACGACGTCCTGGCTGCGATCTCTTCACGGGTGATCAACGAGGTACCCGACATCAACCGTGTCGCCTACGACATCAGCTCCAAGCCCCCAGCCACCATCGAGTGGGAGTAGGGCCGCTCGAAGACTCGCTCGCGGACCCGCTCGCGGGCTCGCTTCCAGATGCCAGATACCAGATCGCTCGCGGACTCGCTTCCAGATACCAGAGAAGAGACATTCTGGTGTCTGGTTTCTGGCATCTGGTCTCTGACCTCTGGCGATTTACGATTTACGATCATCTGGCATCTGGCATCTGACATCTGACATCTGACAACGATGTAATTCGGTCACGGGTCGTCGGTAACATGCGCTCATGCCCGAATCCCCTCTCTTCGACCATCTCAACGCGACACAG
>JBDLIR010000190.1:0-4724 GCA_039714815.1 Actinomycetota bacterium
TCTCTGCACTTACGAAGGGTGGATCGGTCGACTTTGCGGATATCGCTCGGCGCGGTGCCTCGATCTGGTCGGCTGACCATGAGGACCTGACCGAAAGTAACATCGAAGCTGCGCACGCTGCCGGACTCAAGGTGATTCCATGGACCGTGAACGAACTCGATGTGGCGGAGCGTCTCGCGGCTCTCGGTGTGGATGGCCTGATCACCGACCGGCCGGACCTGCTGATGGCTCTGACCGGCTCCGATGGCTAGCGCCGTCGCACAGGTTCCGGCTTCAGTTCATCGGTGCGATCGTGATGGCCGTGATGCTCGCCGCTTGCAGTTCCGCTGAGGATGCACCCAGCGTCGTTGACATCGATGTCGGCCCACCATCGGTTGTGACGGTCGTCGAGGGCCTCATCAACCCCCTCGGGTTGGCCTTGCTCCCAGACGGTGGAGTGCTCGTCGCTGAAGAGGGAACCGGGGAGAACGACGACAGCGCCGGGGTCTCGGTGATTACCCCCGAAGGTGCCGTAGGTCGTGTGGTTTCGGGGCTTCCCAGCAGCGTCGATTCAGGAGATCTCTCCGGGGTTCCCCTCGTCGGGGTATCTCCGGACGGAAGCACCGCCTATACCGCACACTTCAACTCGCAGAGCCTGCTCACCTTTCCGATACCGCCGGAGGGCCTCCAGCCTTCGACCAAGACGAGTCCTCCTCTGGGACCTGAAGATCTCGGTCGGACCATGGTGCCGCTACTCGAAGTCCGTCTCGTGAACCCCTTTGACATCGCGTTCGATGCCAATGACGTGCCGGTTGTCAGCGACGCAAGTGATAACGGCGTGGCGACGATGACGCCGCAGGAGCGGACGGTCTTCATCCACCGGTTCGGGGATCTCACCGATCCGCAGAGGGAGTCGATGAAGGTCGACGCTGTGCCGACCGGTATCGCCCGCGTCGATGATGAGTACTACGTCACGCTGTTCAGCGGCTGCCCATACCCGGCGGGTTCGGGAAAGGTCGTCGCAGTCGGAGCAGAGCGTTCCGAGCGCACGATCGTGGACGGGCTGAGTCTTCCCATTGACGTGGCCGTCGGTCCCGATGGTGAAATCTGGATCCTCGAGTTCGCTCGATTCATTCCCGACGCATCGTGCTTCGACGCCGAGGGCTACGAGCCGGGTTCTGGGACGCTGAGCCGACTTCGACCAGATGGGACCCTCGAACAGGTCCTCACCGGGCTTGACTTTCCCGGTTCGGTATTGCCGATGCCCGACGGCAGTCTGTACATCACTGAGGTATTCGGCGGCCGCGTCCTGCATGCCACATGGCCGGAAGACGGCGAATCTGGGGCTGGAGCGGTGACCGACGTTGCAGAGGAGTGGCGCTTCGTGGAGGTTTCGGAGTCTGCAGGACTCGACTTCCATCATGGAGCGTTCGCCAACGACCTGTCGATGGACCCGGCGGCAATGATGGGTGCGGGCCTTTGCTGGATCGACTACGACAGCGATGGCTGGCTCGACCTGTACCTGGTCAACAGCCATTCGACGGACGAGGTCGAGTATTGGTCGAGCAAGGGCGGGCTTCCGCAGAATCAGCTGTTCCGCAACGACGAGGGCGTATTCACGAACGTGTCCGAGGCCACTGGGACTGATCTGGTGATGCGAGGCAACGGTTGCGTGACTGCGGACTTCAATGGAGACGGGTGGAGCGACATCTATGTCACAGCCGACGGGCCCAACGCGCTTCTGCTCAACGACGCGGGGACCTCGTTCACCGATGTAGCCGTCTCGGCGGGCGTAGCTGTCTCGGAGTGGAACTCGGCGGCCGTAGTGGCGGATCTGAACCTGGACGGTCTGCCCGACCTCTTCGTCGGCTCGTATATCGACCTGGCCCGCAAGATAGAAAAGCCAAGCGGGGCGTTTCCACAAGACTATGTAGGTATTCCAGACAGGCTGTTCATCAACGACGGACCGCGTGAGCTCCACTTCTCAGAAGTCACTCGAGATGCCGGGCTCGATCTCGACGAGCGAGCTCTCGGCGCACTGTTCAGCGACTTTGACGGGGACGGTGATCTCGACCTGTCGATCGCCAACGATGGGCAACCGAACCGACTCCACCGCAACGACTCAGACCGTACGAGTGGCACGGTTGTGTTCACCGACGTCACCGAGTCAGCAGGTACCGGGGACTCCGGCAGTGGTATGGGTGTGGCCGGTGGCGACTACGACGCTGATGGCCGGTTCGACTTCATCGTGACCAACTGGGAGACCGAACTCAACGCGCTGTATCGCAACACGTCGACCGCCGGTGAGATGACGTTCGACTACATGACGTATCGCATGGGGATCTCCGGGCTCGGCAACAACAAGACCTCGTGGGGCGTCGGCTGGGGGGACTTCGACAACGACACAGATCTGGACTTCGTCATAGCGCACGGAAGAGTGCCGATCAGCGACTTCGCCACGGATGCAGAATTGATTCGACTCTACGGCAACATGCTGGCGGAAGGCTCGCCGGGCCGGTTCCAGGATTGGACTCGCACAGTCGGCTTCGAAGATGTTGGGCCGAGGATGGCCAGGGGATCCGCAATCGCCGACTTCGACAACGACGGTGATCTCGACATCGCCGTCAATACGATCGCGGGCGATGCGGTGCTGCTCCGCAACGATGACCCGCCCGGCCGTTCGATCACCGTGGAGTTAGGCGGGAGTCATATTGGAGCGGTCGTATCGGTCGAGCTCGCCGACGGTACAACGCTCCAGCGCGAGGGGCATGCGGGGAGTAGCTACCTTGCTGGAGAAGACCCCCGGTTCCACTTCGGTCTCGGTGATGTGGATGGGGCGGTCGATGTGACCGTGCGCTGGCCTGATGGAACCACCACCGTCGCGAGCGACGTAGCCGACACCTTCTTCCGCATCGAACGCTGAGGTTACGTAGGTACGTATTACGTAGGTACGTATTACGTACTACGGGGCAGCCTTCATGACATCGGTGGAAGAGCCCTTTTTCGCTGTGGGCCGTCTAGTTCGTCTCCTGGATCCTGATCTTCAAGATGTCGTCGTGGGACTCGAGGAGCGGCACGATCTGGTTGAGTTCGGTGTCGCTCAGGATCAGGGACAGCGTTGGGAGGCCCTTCTTCTGGCCGACCTGCCAATGCCCGATGTCCGGGAGCGGCTTGGCAGCCGTGGGGGCCAGCCCTTCGATCATGCCTCGAATGTCGTCGATCGTGGCGGGGTCGCTGACGGTCAACCGCACGGCCCAGTTCGAACCTCGCAATGCCTGGGACCGGAGCTGAGTGGCGAAGCGGTCTGACGCTTTGAGGACGAACAGCATGATGATCGCAACAACGACTCCCAGACCCCACAGGCCTGTCCCAACGGCCATGCCGATCGCCGCGACCGACCAGAGCCCTGCCGCTGTCGTGAGGCCTTGAACGCTCACGCCCTGTCGGAAGATGAGTCCGGCGCCCAGGAAACCGATGCCGGTGACTATCTGAGCTGCGACGCGGGACGTATCGGCGGCGTCGAAACCCTCGATCGACAGCACCGTGAACAATGCGGATCCCGCTGCCACCATGGCATAGGTTCGTAGACCCGCATCCTTGTTCGACATCTGGCGTTCCAGCCCGAGGATGACCCCGAGCGCGGCGGCGATCAGAACTCGGAGACCGCCGGTGGCGGCAACCGAGTCGAGGAACATCTCGAGGTTGTCATTGACGAATTCCACTACAGCACGCACTGTAGCCGGAGAACAGCTCGCAGATCGCTCGCGGGCTCGCTACTCAGATACCAGATCGCTCGCGGGCTCGCTTCCAGATACCAGATCGCTCGCTGCGCTCGCTACCAGAGGTCACTACGGGCGATGCTTCATCTGGCATCTGGCATCTGGCATCTGTTCAGGCCTCGATTACTCCCACCAGGTCGCCGTCGTCATCGATGACAGGCAACGGACCCGGCCCCAGGTGTTCGCGCTCGAATGCTGCGACACCCAGAGGGTCCCTTAGGTTCAACCCGGTTACCCGTTCGATCGATGCTTCGATAGTGCTACCGGGGTCAGCGGAGGCAAGGGTCTCCTTACGTACGATTCCGAGCAGCTTCCTCGCTGAAACGACCGGTGCGAAGGGCTGGGTCATGACCTGGAGCGCGTCCGCTACGAGAAGCTCGGGGGCGAGGGCGTACGGTGTCGGCGAGACTGCCGATTGGAAGCACTTCGGTGCAGAGCTTCTCACAACGAGCACGCAGCCGCGCGCACGCGATGTCAATCTGTTCCCCGTACCCGTGAGGCGGCGTTCGATGAAGGAGCCTCCGCCGACTCCGTGGACGAGGAGTGTCTCCTTGGAGACATGGTCGGCGATGGACCGGGGGTCCGGCATTTCGAGAGCGAGCGTGTCGAGAGATGAACCCGAGGCCACGAGGTGGCCGAGCCGCTGATTCGCCTTCCTGCCCTGATCCGATGACCGGTACGCAGCGATCGCAGTTCCGGGAACGTCAAGGCCGGCAGCGACCCTTTCAGCGATACTCACCGCAAGAGGGGAGTGGGGGCCCTCGCCGACGGCGACGGCGACCGAGGCGATGGCATCGGCGTCGAAGGCAACCGGCACGACCGACGAGACGATATCTGAGCGGGGGAACCGTTTGGACACGACAACGTCGATGTTCATGTCGATGCAGGCCGTGTCGAGGTCACCGCTCAACCGTACCGGGAGTTCGCACAACAGATTTGCGACCTCGTGATTGGATTCGCCCTTGG
>JBDLIR010000191.1:0-4706 GCA_039714815.1 Actinomycetota bacterium
AATTCCGATCACGAACAACAGGATACTCATGGCTCGCCGTCGCTAGCCACAACGCAGGCTCTGGCACGTCCGAGCACCAACCGAGTACGAGCGGGTCGACATAGGTTGTCCCGATGCGCAGCGACAGGTGGAACGCGCTGGTCCCGTCGTGGACACCGGCTGTACCGATGGGCGAACCCGGGGCCACGGTTCGCCCCACTTCGGCAGAGATGCCGGCCAGGTACGAATACGAGGTGCGGAGACCACCACCGTGGTCGATCGTCACCGATCTCCGCCCTGCGACCGAGCCTGCGAACGACACGGTTCCCGCCCCGATGGCACGGACATCGCTTCCGGGAGCGGCTGCAACGTCGACGCCCCAGTGGCCTCCAAAACGACCGACCGGAGCGAACGGCCTCACGATGACAGCTTCGTGCGGCAACGAGAGTCCGTGACAGGCAGCAACCGACGGAACCGTCGATATGAGTACGGAGATCGCGACCAAAGAGCGCAGCATGTGTCCACACCGCCGACACGACATGACCATATCGCATCAGATCCCGAAGAGCTAGTACTCCGTCTCTTGGCTGACGGCTGACGGCTGACCGCTGACGGCTGTGGTGCGCATGGTGGGCAGCGTTGCTTTCTCGACGAAGCCTTCGAGTTGGCGCAACGTCCGGACCTGGTCGACCACGTCGCATCGCCGGCCGTACTGGGACATGATCGAGTCGCCGGTATCCCAGTACCTCACCGGCTCGGGGTTCAACCAGAACGTCGCCCTGGACCGCTCGACGATCCGGTCGAGATACTCGGCACCCGAGTTGCGGTAGTTGTTGCGGGCATCCCCCGTGATGATCACCGACGTGCGCGCGGTGATCGCGTCGGCGTACCGCTCCCACATGTCGTGGAACGACCGTCCGTAGTCGGAGTGGCCGTCAGAGCGAACGACGTCGGCCTCGCTCCCCATGCGGATCAGACCTTCGGCGAAATCGGTCCCTGTCCCGAAGTAATCCGTGACCTCGTCGAGCGCATCGACGAACCCGAACACACGGACCCTGGACAGTTCCGATGCGATCGCATAGGTGAGTTGCATCGTGAACCTGGCGAACGTCGCCATCGACCCCGACAGGTCGCAGAGAACGACGATCTCGGGTTTGGACACCCTGGGTTGCTTGAACCGCGGTTCAAGCAGCACTCCCCCATGGCCGAGCGACTTCCTGATCGTCCTTCTGACGTCGAGCCTCCCAGATCTCCCGTGTCTCCTCCTCTGTGAAAGCCTCGTGGAGAGCTTCCGTGCGAGCGGGGCGATGGCCTTTTCAACCTCAGCGATCTCCGTCCTGGTGGCGTGCATGAGGTCGATGTCCTCGACCAGCGGCAGCCGCCTCGACGCTGCAACGCGCGGGGCGCCCCTGTCGTCGACGAGCCGTGCGGTCACCTCCCGCTCGAGTTCGTCACGTACTTGCTGGAACATCCGGTCTGCGTCGTCCTGACGGAGTCTCTGGTCGACCTCGCTGGCGGACTCCGGCAAGGCGATGGCCGCAAGCAACCTGGCCACAAGCGCGTCGGAGTCGATCCGTTTGAGAACCCTGTAGGTGTAGTACCTGCCTCCAACGGGCCTTCCGGGTTGCATGCCTGCGTACATGGTGACGGCTCTCGATATGAGCATGCGGAGCCGGTCCCGATCGCCAGATGTCAGCGCATCAACCAGGCCGTCGAGCAGATCACCGTCGGATCCTGCCATGCCGGCCGCACCGGAGGCACCTGAACCGTCCTGGGGAGCACCGGGCTCGTGGTCGTCATCGCTCTCACCGTGAGACCGTGCAGCGAGGCCGAAGAACACATCGAATGCAGCATCGAACGCCATGTAGTGCCGGTTGTTCTTGATGAGGGTCGCCCCGAGCGTCGCTCGTAGATTCGCAGGGTCGGTGAGGTCGGTGTGCTCGAGCGCGGTGGCGGCGTCGATGACCTCCACCATCGATACGGGGATACCCATGGTTCGCAGTTCGTCGGCAAAGTCCGTGAGTGACGCAAGCACGACGCCGCTACACGGTGTCGGTGAGCTCCAGCGAGAGCTCCTTGGCGACCTTGTCGATGTCTGCCTGGTACTTCAACAGGACGTTCAACGTCGATGCCATAGCTTCGTCGTCGAGATCCTCGATGCCCAGAGCGATCAGTGTGCGTGCCCAGTCGATCGATTCCGACACGGACGGGGACTTCCGTGTGGGAACGTTCCTGATCGTCGCCACCGTGCGGGCGACTTTGTCTGCAAGGGCCTCCGGCAATTCGGGAACCTTTGCAGCGAGGATCGCCCGTTCACGTTCAACGCTCGGGTACGGAACATGCAGGAACAAGCACCGCCTCTTGAGGGCTTCGGATAGTTCCCTTGTGTTGTTCGAGGTCAACACCACGATCGGTTTCGACGCGGCCGAGATCGTGCCGAGTTCAGGGATCGTCACCTGGTAGGCGTCGAGGATCTCGAGAAGGAGTGCCTCCGTCTCGACTTCCACCCTGTCGACCTCGTCGATGAGGAGAACAACGGACTCCGGCGATCGGATGGCTGCAAGGAGTGGGCGTTCGAGTAGGAACGGCTCGGAGAAGATGTCCCCCTCGAGGTCGTCCCACGACGCTCCCTCATCGGCCTGGAGCCGCAACAACTGCTTGTGGTAGTCCCATTCATAGAGCGCTTTCGCCTCGTCCAGACCCTCATAGCACTGAAGTCTGACGAGGCGTCTCCCCGATGCCTGTGCAAGGGCGAGGGCGAGAGCCGTCTTCCCAACTCCGGCGGGACCTTCAGCCAGTATCGGCTTGTCGAGGCGATCCGCGAGGAACACGACCTGAGCGATTCCGGCGTCAGCGAGATATCCGACGCGTTCGAGGTCGTGAGCAACGGCTGAGGGTTCTTCCCAGGATGTGGTCATATCCCAAGCGTAGCCTTGAGTGTCAGCGAGGATTCGCGTCGAACACCACGAGGTCGTCGCGGTGGATCACCTCGCCGCCGACGACAGAACTGTGAGATCCGATCGCCTCGGTGAGTTCAGCCGATGACAACCTCACGAGCCCCTTTCCGAGGATCCTCCCTGTGGGGTCGACCACCTCGATGGCATGCCCCCTTTCGAACGTACCCGAAACAGCGGTGACACCAACGGCGAGCAACGAACTCCCCTGCCTGGCCAGGGCGCCTGCGGCGCCGGCATCGACCGTCAGGAACCCTTCGGTGGGCACGCCGAACGCGATCCACAGCTTCCTGGCGGACAACGATGCCGGACGGGGCGCGATCCACGTTCCGATCTCCTCTCCCGCAACGGCTCTGCGCACCCCATCAGCAACCCCGCTCCCGGCGATCACGGTTGGGACGCCCGAGAACGCCGCCATACGGGCAGCGACGATCTTCGTGGCGACTCCCCCGCTCCCGATCGCACCCTTGGCTGTGGTTGCCTCGAGCCTGTCGAGGATCGCATCGGAGTGCTCGACCGCGGCGAGCAGCTCCGCCGTGTCGGACACCCGGGGATCATCTGAGTACAGGCCGTCCGTGTCGGTCAGGATCACGAGCATGCCCGCGGACACGAGGTGCGCCGTCATGGCCGCAAGCTGGTCGTTGTCGCCGAGTCGAACCTCGTCGACTGCCACCGTGTCGTTCTCGTTCACGATCGGAATGACGCGGTGCGACAGCATCCCACCGAGAGCTGAGCGAGCATTGAGATACTGTGTTCGTGAGCCAAGAACGTCCTTGGTGAGCAGCACCTGGCCGACCTGGATGCCCCGCTGCCCGAACGCCTCGCCGTAGCGCGCCATGAGGTTCGTCTGGCCTACAGCGGCAGAGACCTGCAAGTCGGCGATGTCCGTTGGTCGTTCTGAGAAGCCGAGACTTGCGAAACCGGCGGCGATGGCCCCGGAGCTCACGAGAACCGGTGCATGGCCCCGATCCCTGAGTTCGGCGGTCTGTCGCACGACCGCCTCGACCTTCGCCGCATCGATGCGTCCTCGAGCACCGGTGAGGCTCGACGACCCGATCTTGACGACGACGGGTGTGCCGGCACCGACGGAACGCCTCACAGGAACTCCTCTGACGCCAGATCCTGATCGGGATCGAACGTGAACACTATCGAGCCGATACGGACGTCATCGCCAGATTCTGCACCCGCAGTCACCAACCCGTCAACGATCCCTGATCTCACGAGTCGCTTCGCGACGAACTCGGCGGCGTCGGGATCGGTGAGATCAGACAGGTTCACCGCCCGGACTGCTGCCGTCCCCTCGACGACCCACTCTTGCCCGTCACGGTGGATCGTGAAGTCGTCACGCAACGGCCTGTGCAGTACGAACCCCTCCATCTCAGGGGTCTCGCGTTCGACATGGTCAACTTCGTCAGCAATGGCGTACATGAGGTCGTCGACACCGTCACCGGTCATCGCAGAGATCGCGTACACGTCGTCATCGAGTCCCAGAGCCGCGATGGCTCCATCGTCGAGCAGTTCGGCTTTCGACAGCGCAACCACGGTGCGCCTCGCCCGCAGTCCAGGATCGTGCCGCTCGAGTTCTGCGAGCAGCACCTCGAGCTGGCGTGCGGGAGAGTCCGTCTGGAGCGTCGATGGGTCGACAAGGACCACCAGCACTCTGGCCCGTTCCGTATGGCGTAGGAAATCGTGGCCGAGGCCTCTCCCCTCCGCAGCACCCTCGATGAGCCCGGGAATGTCCGCAAGCACGATCTCTCGCTCACCGACGGACAC
>JBDLIR010000192.1:0-4683 GCA_039714815.1 Actinomycetota bacterium
TGGACATCGATCGATGTCCGCGTATGCTTGGATCCATGGGACCCGTTGTTCGACCCTGGAGGACACGAAGGGTCGCGCTAGCGGCCCTCTTCGCCGGCATCGTCGCGATAGCGGCAGCATGCGGGGGATCCGAAGAGACGACAGATTCAGAAGCGACCCCGGTCACGACCGTGGCATCGACATCCACGGCCGCGCCAGCACCGACAACAACCACCCCGCAGAGCGCCCCTGCCCCTGACCTCGCGGGAACGCAGTGGACCGTCGTGCGTTATGCGCTTCCCGACGGAGCTATGACCAACCTGTGGCCGGGAAGCGAGATCACGTTGGCGTTCGCCGATGATGGGACGGTGTCAGGGACGGGGGGATGCAACGATTTCGCTGCGACCTATGCGGTGGAAGGGCCCTATGACGAGTTCAACGACGGCGTCCGCGACCCTGGCGATGGACAGGCGATCTCTATCGCATCGATCGTCGTCGGAGATGAGGTGTGCGACGATCCGACTTTCGTGATGGAGCAGGAAGCGGAGTTCATCGACGCTCTCGCAGCCACCGGGCGCTGGGTCATTGTGAGGGGGGACCTCTCATTGCGCACACCCGACGGACTCTTCCTCGCAACAGCCGAACCGGTGTCCTGACACCCGTGTTCAGATCCGGGTGAGTGGCCGGTTCACGGCGACGCTTCAGCCCCTGCTACACCGACCACAATGCACCGTTCACGAGAAAGGCGTGTGCCCATTGTGTCGTATCATGAGGGCAGACATACCCAGAGAGGAACCATGCGCGATTTATCCATGCACGGAATCCAGCCCGAAGGCGAGGTCTACTGGGACCTCACGACACCTGTGTTGATCGAGCACACGCTCAAACGGGGCGAGGGCATCCTCGCTCACAAGGGCCCCATCGTCGTCGATACCGTCCCGTATACGGGGAGGAGCCCCAAAGACAAGTTCGTCGTGAGGGAGGAATCGACGGAGGGCGAGATCTGGTGGGGTGACGTCAATCACCCGATCGAGAACGATGTCTACGAGGCGCTCTACGACCGTGTGACGGACCATCTCGGGAAGACGGACCTCTACGTCCAGGATGTGTACGCAGCAGCCGACCCGGCACATCGCCTCGCCGTGCGCGTCGTCACCGAGAGCTCATGGCACGCCCACTTCTGCCGCAACATGTTCCGGCTGCCGCGCACCTACGACCACGACGACACGATCGAGCCGTTCATGCCCGATTTCACGATCGTCCATGCGCCGAACTTCAAGTCGATCCCTGAGCGTGACGGGACCCGCAGCGAAGTGTTCATCATCATCAGCTTCGTCCACAAAGTGCTCCTCATCGGGGGCACGAGCTACCTGGGCGAGATGAAGAAGTCCGTGTTCTCCGTGATGAACTATCTCCTCCCGAAGTCGGGTGCGCTATCGATGCACGCCTCAGCGAACGTCGGCAAGGCCGGCGACTCCGCGGTGATCTTCGGACTCTCCGGCACAGGAAAGACGACACTCGCCACAGACCCGACCCGCGACATGATCGGTGACGATGAGATCGGCTGGGGCGAGGACGGCATCTTCAACATCGAAGGTGGTTCCTATGCCAAGGTGATCTCCCTGAGTCCCACCGATGAGCCCCTCATCTTCGAGGCTGCGAATCAGTTCGAGACGATCCTCGAGAACGTCGTCCTCAACCCGGATTCCAGGCTCGTTGAATGGGATGATGGGTCCAAGACCGAGAACACCCGCTGCTCGTACCCGTTGCCTCATCTGCCGAATGTCATCAAGAGCGGTGTCGCAGGGCATCCGAACAACATCGTGTTCCTGTCGGCGGACGCCTTCGGGGTACTACCTCCGATCTCGCGTCTGACCAAAGAGCAGGCGATGTACTACTTCATGTCCGGGTACACGGCAAAGCTCGCAGGGACTGAGCGGGGCGTGACTGAGCCGGCGGCAACGTTCTCCCCGTGCTTCGGTGCACCGTTCCTTCCGTTGCCCCCTTCGTACTACGCAGATGTGCTCGCCACGAAGATCGATGACTTCGGGCCTGGCCTGTGGATGATCAACACCGGCTGGACGTCGGGGCCGTACGGCACCGGCTACCGGATCCGTATCCCGCACACACGGGCGATGCTCAACTCCGCACTCGCCGGTGATCTCGACGATGTCGAATTCGTCGAGGATCCGATCTTCGGGCTGTCTGTGCCAACGGAGATCGACGGTGTCCCCTCGGAGATCTTGATGCCCCGTGGCACGTGGGACGATGCTGATGCGTATGACGCCCAGGCGACGAAGCTCGCAGGGATGTTCAGGAAGAACTTCGAGCAGTACTCAGCCGGTGTGAGCCAGGCAGTGATCGACTCGGGGCCCAAACGCTGACGGGGAAGGGTTGACGGTGATCAGCCGTCTCGTTGGCTCATGAGATACGTGTCGACGGAGGCGGCGCATTGCCTGCCTTCGCGAATCGCCCACACGACGAGCGATTGGCCCCTGCGCGAATCCCCGGCGGTGAAGATGCCGGGGACGCTCGTCGCGTAGTCGCTCGTGTCGGCCGAGACGTTCCCGTACTGGTCGAGTTCGACCCCGAGTTGAGCGAGCAGACCGTCGTGTACGGGACTCACGAAACCTGTCGCCAGAAGAACGAGATCAGCCTGTAGCTCGAACCCGGTGTCTGGCATCTCCTCCATCTGCCAGCGTCCATCGACCTGAGTCCATTCGACTCTGACGCCGTGGAGTGCGCTGACGCGACCGTTCACGCCCTCGAACGAGGTCGTTGCGACAGACCACTCCCGCTCGCACCCCTCCTCGTGGGAGGTCGATGTCCGAAGCTTCGTCGGCCAATCGGGCCATGTGGTCAGCTTGTCCGGTTCGTCTGGAGGCTTGGGCAGCAGTTCGAGTTGGGTCACCGATGCGGCGCCCTGGCGGTTCGCTGTGCCGACGCAGTCAGATCCTGTGTCCCCGCCTCCGATGACGACGACATGCTTCCCCTCAGCGGTGATCGGTTCCATGCCCTCGAGCGATTCAGCACCGATCCTCCGGTTCTGCTGCGTGAGGAACTCCATCGCAAAGTGGACACCGTCGAGGTCCCTGCCCGATACGGGGAGGTCGCGGGGAGTTTCACACCCTGTTGCGAGAACGACGGCGTCGTACTTGTGGGCGAGCCTTTCGATCGTCACGTTCACGCCCACGTGGCTGTTCACGCGGAACTCGACACCTTCGGCCTGCATCTGGGCCATGCGCCGGTCGATGACCGACTTCTCGAGTTTGAAGTCCGGGATCCCGTACCGCAGCAGACCGCCGATCTTTGCGTTCTTCTCGAACACCTCCACCTGGTGGCCTGCCCTGGCGAGTTGCTGGGCAGCCGCGAGGCCTGCGGGGCCCGAACCGACGACCGCCACGCGCTTGTCGGTGTGGCGGCGTGCGATCTCAGGTTCGATCCAGCGGTTCTGCCACGCCTTCTCGATGATGGAGTACTCGATCGTCTTGATGGTGACCGGCGAGCCGTGGAGGTTGAGGGTGCACGCTTCCTCACACGGCGCAGGGCAGACGCGTCCGGTGAACTCGGGGAAGTTGTTCGTTTCGTGCAACGCCTCGATGGCTTCCTGCCATCGGTCGTGGTACACGAGGTCGTTCCAGTCAGGGATGATGTTGTCCACGGGGCAGCCCGCATGACAGTACGGGATCCCGCAGTCGATGCACCGCGAGCCCTGCGCAGACACCGACTCGTCGGTGAGCGGTATCGAGAACTCCCGGTAGTTCTTCGTGCGCTCCTCAACGGGTCGATAGCCGCGGTCGTGGCGGTCGGTCTCGCGGAAACCTGTCGGCGAACCCATCACGCACCCCCGGGCTGAAGAGCACGGCGATACTCGACGGGTACGACCTTGTAGAACCGGGGAAGGTAGTCGTCGAAGTTGTCGAGGATCTCCGCCGCGCGTGAACTGTTCGTCAGCCTTTCGTGGCGTGAGATCAACGTCGTGAGGCGCCAGACGTCGTGATGCAGCGGATCGGCGAGCAACTCTTCGGGTGTCGGGTCACTCGAGACGCCTGGCGGTGGCCCGTCGTCTGCGCCGATGCGTTCGATATCCACCATCTGGTGATTGACCCGGAACTCGAAGTCGTCGGCGTCATCGATGACATATGCGATCCCTCCGCTCATCCCTGCGCCGAAGTTCCTGCCAGCCTTGCCGATGATGACCACACAGCCACCGGTCATGTACTCACAGCCGTGGTCACCGACCCGTTCTGCTACGGCGATCGCACCAGAATTGCGCACGGCGAAGCGTTCCCCTGCCCCGCCGTTGAAGTAGCAGTCTCCCGAGATGGCCCCATAGAGCACCGTATTGCCGATGATGATGTTCTCTCTCGGGACGGTTGGGCCTTCGGGCTCCGCCTCGATGATGATCCGGCCACCCGACAGTCCCTTGCCGACGTAGTCGTTTGCGTCGCCTTCGAGACGCAGCGTGACACCGCGTGCGAGCCATGCCCCGAAGCTCTGGCCGGCGGTCCCCGTGAGATTGACCGCGATCGTCCCGTGCGGGAGGCCTGCATGGCCGTACCTGCGTGCAACCTCGCCAGAGAGCATCGCACCCACAGCGAGGTTCGTGTTGTTGTGCTGTGATTGCCGATCAGGAAACTAATACTCACCATGCTGTCGTGCAAGCCCGTGCGCTGGTTGAAAAGGCGGAGCGTGTGTTAGAAG
>JBDLIR010000193.1:0-4676 GCA_039714815.1 Actinomycetota bacterium
GGCCGGGTGACGGCTCGTGTCGGCATGGCGGTCCAGGCGATCGGCGTCGCCGGCCAGATGCACGGACTTGTCCTCGTGGACTCCAGTGGCATGCCGGTGCGCGATGCCGTGCTGTGGCCTGACCAGCGAGCGGTGGGAGTGCTCGACGTGTTCACGGGGTTCGACGCCGGGCGACCGGGCGAGCTCGGCAACCCGATAGCGGCCGGTATGGCGGGGCCCATCCTTCTGTGGCTCAGTCGCAACGAGCCTGAGTCTCTCGGCGCCGGGACAGTCGCCGTCCAGCCGAAGGATTGGCTTCGCATGCAGCTGTGCGACGGGGGAGCGTTGACGGATCCAAGCGATGCCTCTGCGACCCTTCTGTACGACGTGTTGGCCGACGGGTGGAGCGATGAGCTCCGCAAAGAACTCGGTCTCCGTCGCGACTTGTTGCCGAGGATCGTTCCGTCTGATCAGGTCGCAGGCTTCTTGCGAAAGGATCTCGCAGACGAGTTGAACCTCCCAGCAGATATCCCGGTGGTTGTGGGTGCCGGTGATGCTCCCGCAGCGCTACTCGGCGCCGGGATCGAAGAACCAGGCCGCATGTTGATCAATGCTGGTACCGCGGCCCAGGCGCTGACGCCTCTCCCGAGTCCCACGATCCCGCCCGCGGATCTGCTGGGCGTGCATCAGTACCGCTCGGCGACGGACATGACACCCTGGTATGCAATGGCGTCGATGGTCAATGCTGGGCTGGCTCTCAGTTGGGTTCGGCGAATCGTGGGTTTCGAATGGGAGCAGGTCTACCGGCTCGGCGACCAGGCGCTCAATCGTGATGATGACCCCTTGTTCTTGCCTTTCCTCAGCACCGAGCGCGACCCGTGGGCCGATAACTCTCGTGGGGGTGTGTGGAGCGGGCTGAACCTCGGCCACGACCGGGAGGCGCTTGCACGCAGTGCCGTCCTCGGCGTGGCGTTGTATCTGGGTCTGCGAGTGAGGCGTCTGATGGCACTGACCCAAGAGGGCTCCGTCATGATGGCAGGCGGCGCCACCCGACACCTCGAATGGGTCGAACTCATGGCCACCATCCTCGGTCGGAAGGTGGCCATCGCCCCTGATTCGCACATGACCGTTCGCGGTGCCGCTCAGCTCGCGGCGCGAGGCGTGGGGAAAGCGATCCCTCATCCCCAGGTCGCACATGTCGTCGAGCCGAGACTCGACGACGATGTGGAGGGTCCGATGAGCGCATTCGAAGCAGCCGTGCGAGGCGATGACCGCGCAGCACAGGAAGGGCATACTTCTGGTTGACACACATCAGAAGTATGCCCTATGCTAGACATAACACGTGGGGTGGCATCCCCCAACAGGGACCACTGGCCGCTCCCGGAACACTGAAGGGATGTGGAGGATGAGACACCGATGGATACGTGTTGGAATCCTGCTCGCGGCATTTGCACTCGTCGGTGCAGCATGCAGCAGTGACGATGGAACCGACACAACGCAAGAGGGAGCCGATACAACGCAAGAGGCCACGGCGGACACCACCCAGCCGGCTGCGTCGGAAGATGCGGTCATCGTCGGCCTCATAACGAAGAACGAGACGAACCCGTTCTTCGTCAAGATGCGTGAAGGCGCCCAAGCAAAGGCTGATGAATTGGGTGTGGAGCTGCGGGCCCTTGCCGGTGAGGGCGATGAAGACAACGCGTCACAGGTTCAGGCCATCGAAGATCTGATCTCTGCCGGGGCCGTTGGGTTCATGATCACCCCGTCCGACACCATAGCGATCGTTCCAACCATAGAGAAGGCGAGGGATGCCGGCCTGGTGGTCATCGCCCTCGACACGCCACTTGACCCGATCGACGCGGCAGATGCAACCTTCGCCACCGATAACTTCCGTGCCGGAGAACTCATCGGTACCTGGGCACACGACACCATCGACGATCCGGACAACGCAAAGATCGCTCTACTCAACATCGGTACCAGTCAGCCCACCGTTGGCGTGTTGCGCAACCAGGGCTTCCTGACCGGTTTCGGTATCGACGTCGGCGATCCGTCGGTGTGGGGTGATGAGACCGATCCCCGGATCGTTGGCCAAGACATCACCGGCGGCAATGAAGAAGGCGGCCGGTCGGCCATGGAGCGGTTGATCGCTCTGGATCCCACGATCAACGTCGTCTACACGCTCAACGAACCCGCGGCCGCTGGAGCCAAGCTTGCGCTGGACGCAGCCGGTCTCGAAGCGCTCATCGTCTCTGTTGACGGTGGCTGTCCCGGCGTGAACGACGTGGCAGACGGCAATATCGGTGCGACGTCGATGCAGTTCCCGCTGTTGATGGCGTCACTGGGTGTCGAGGCGCTCGCCTCCGGCGAGATCCCACCGAATTCCCCTGGCATCGACTTCTTCGACACGGGTGTCGAACTCATCACAGACGCGGCAGTCGGGGATGTTCCCTCGCAGACCAGCGACTGGGGTTTGGACAACTGCTGGGGCTAGACCCAAGGCTAGACCCAAGCAATTGATGAACAGGCTTTGTTCGGGTGCGGGAAGGAGGACGGCACCCGAACAAGGCGACCCGGGAACGCGCACCACCACGGAGAACGGGGGAAAGAAGCCACATGGCATCTGACGGCAACTCGGTCGATCGCCAAGAACAGCGCTCGACCGACCAACTCATCGTCGCTGAGGGCGTAGCCGGATCTGCGGGCGGCGACGTTGCCGAATTCGAGCAAGGGCGCTCCCTCCTCGATCGACTGCAGAGGTTCCTCCACAGCCATCCGACCGCCAGTCCTGTCCTCGTGCTGCTGATCGCCTTCACCTTCTTCAGCTTCGCCACCGATCGGTTCTTCACCGCCACCAACGCCTCAACGATGCTCGCCCAGGTCATGATCATCGGCACCCTCGGCATCGCTCAGACGCTGGTGATACTCACAGCGGGCATCGACCTGTCGGTGGGCGCCATCACTCTTTTCGCTTCAGTGGTCATGGGAAAGCTCGCCATTGTGTGGGGGTACGACCCCTGGATCGCACTCGCTGTTGGAATCGGCGTCGGGTTGGCGTGCGGTGCAGGCAACGGCATGCTGGTGACCAAACTCAAGCTGCCCCCGTTCATTGCGACTTTGGGCACGCTCAGCATCTTTGCAGCTCTCGCCCAGTGGTTCTCCGACAACGCGACCCTCAGAAATTCAGACGTCGTGGCAGAAGCGAACATCCTTCTGTGGTTCGGTAAGGTCTGGGAACCGGTCAGCGGCTTTCGCGTCACCTTCGGGGTGCTCTTCATGTTGGTGCTCTACGGGCTCTCCATGTATGCCCTCAAGCGCACAGCCTGGGGCCAGCACGTGTATGCGACCGGAGACGACCCCGAGACCGCTCGCCTCGTCGGTATTCGCACGAATCGAGTCTTGCTGTCGGTGTATGCGGTGGCGGGCCTGCTGTGCGGACTGGCCGGTTGGATGTGGATCAGTCGTATCGGGGCTGTCAGTCCGATACCCATCGCCAACGCGAACCTCGACAGCATCACCGCCGTGGTCATCGGAGGAACGAGCCTGTTTGGCGGTCGTGGGAACATCCTGGGAACGCTGATCGGCGCGCTCATCGTCGGTGTCTTCGACAGCGGCCTGTCTCAGCTTGGCTTCCAACCGCTCTGGAGGGTCTTTGCGATCGGTGTCCTCGTGCTCGTTGCGGTCTCTCTTGACCAGTGGATTCGAAGGGTTGCAGCATGACAACGGCACAACAACCGGTTCTGGAAGGGCGGGGACTCACGAAGCGGTTCGGTCACGTCACCGCGCTCGAGCGCGCAGACTTCGAACTGCTCCCCGGTGAGATCGTCGCGGTCATCGGCGACAACGGTGCGGGGAAGTCGTCGCTCATCAAGTGTCTGTGCGGCGCCTACAGCCCGGACGATGGCGAGGTGCTTCTCGACGGACAACCCGTGACTTTCCGGAGTCCCCTCGACGCAAGGGAGAGAGGTATCGAGACCGTCTATCAGAACCTCGCCGTCGCGCCTGGTCTCGACATCGCTCAGAACCTCTACCTCGGGAGAGAACGGCGCAAGCCCGGCATCCTCGGCTCGTTGTTCCGCCTGCTCGATCGCGCCGGAATGCGTGACCACGCCCGCCAGCAGATGAGCGAACTCGGTCTTCTGACGATCCAGGACATCGGACAGGCGGTCGAGACCCTCTCAGGGGGGCAACGACAGGGCGTGGCGGTGGCTCGGGCGGCAGCCTTCGCTACCAAGGCGGTGATCATGGATGAGCCCACCGCCGCTCTCGGTGTCAAGGAATCCCGTCGCGTCCTCGAACTCATGAAGGATGTCCGCGACCGAGGTCTGCCGATCATCCTCATCAGCCACAACATGCCGCACGTCTTCGAGGTAGCCGATCGTATCCATATCATGCGACTCGGCCGAAGGGCTGCCGTCGTCACCCCGGAATCACACAGCATGGCCGACGCAGTTGCCATCATGACAGGCGCCATGGCACCACCTGGGAGCGCCCAGTCGACGTGAAGCGAATCGGCTGGAGCACAGATTCGCTTGCCATGAGACTCCGCTTCGTCCCGGGGGTTCTGACATGTCCGGGGTCGAGTGTCCAATGTCTCTAGCGCATCGGCGAACAGTGCGATACGCTGGAATAGAGGTGATCGGTTTGGGAGGTAGACCATGTTGTATGCCAACCTTGTCCACGCTGGGGGAGGGCGTCCG
>JBDLIR010000194.1:0-4676 GCA_039714815.1 Actinomycetota bacterium
ACTGAGCTTGTGTGCGAGCTGAGTGGTACGACTTGGTTTCCCCCTCTGTCTCGTTCCTCGACATCTCCCCCGTCCAAAGAGCCGGGGGAGAGAAGCGGAGAGCGGAAAGCTGTCCACAGATTTGGTGTCAGCTGTGGGCTGTGAGCTGTAAGCTGTCCCAATGCCCCATACCTCTTTGCGTAACGTCGCGCTCATCGCACATGTCGACCACGGAAAAACGACCCTCGTCGATGCCATGCTCCACGCCGCCGGCGTGTTCGCCGATCACGAGCGGCCCGTCGAACGCGTGATGGACTCCAACGATCAGGAACGTGAGCGAGGGATCACGATCCTGGCGAAGGCAGCCTCCATCGATTGGAAGGGCACGAAGATCAACCTCGTGGACACGCCAGGCCACGCCGACTTCGGTGGCGAGGTCGAGCGGGCATTGATGCTCGTCGATGGCGTCCTGCTTCTGGTCGACGCCGCCGAAGGGCCGATGCCCCAGACCCGCTATGTGCTGTCCAAGGCCCTCGAACAACACCTCCCTGCGGTCGTCGTTGTGAACAAAGTCGACAGGTCCGACGCCCGCACAGCCGCGGTCGTGGATGAGATATACGAACTCTTCTTCGACCTCGACGCCGCTGACCACCACATCGAGTTTCCCATCATCTCAGCGATCGCACGAGAAGGCATAGCGATCGAAGGGATAGGAATGCCGGACGCCTCGAGCACGCTCGCTCCCGTCCTCGATGCGATCATCGAGACGATCCCTGCTCCTGTCGGGGACCCGGACGCCCCCCTCCAGGCACTCGTCACGAACCTCGACGCCTCTGACTACCTGGGGCGACTCGCAATGGGCAGGGTTGTGCGCGGAACGATGAAATCCGGAGACAAGGTCGCGCTCCTCCAGGGAGACGACAAGCCCCCGATCACTCGCAAGGTCGGGACCCTCATGGGCTTCTCACACCTCGGTAGAGACGAAGTCGATGAACGGCATGCTGGCGACCTCTTCGTCGTCGCCGGGTTCCCTGAGGTCGGCATCGGCGATACGTTCTCCGATGCAGAGGTCGTTGAACCCCTCGGACGCCTCAAAGTGGATGAGCCTGTTCTGAAGATGACATTCGGAGTCAACACATCCCCCCTTGCCGGGACCGAAGGCAAGTTCGTCACGTCCAGGCAGATACGCGACCGCCTCGAAAAGGAGGTGCTCGGCAACGTTTCGATCCGGATCGGGGATACGTCGAGCCCTGAGATCATCGAGGTCGCCGGCCGTGGAGAGCTCCAGCTGAGCGTTCTCATCGAATCGATGCGGCGTGAAGGATTCGAACTCCAGGTGTCCAGGCCGGAAGTGATCGTGAAGGAGATCGACGGCGTCAAGCACGAACCCGTTGAGAAGGTCACCGTCGACGTCCCCGATGAGTACGTCGGTGCGGTCACCCAGGTCGTCTCACCGAGAAAGGGCAGGATCGCCGACCTTCGGCCTGGCGAGACAGGACGCACGATCATCACGTTCACCGCACCGTCACGGGGACTCCTCGGCTTGCGATCACTGCTGTTGACGATGACCAGAGGGACATCGATGATCCATCAACGCAATGAGGGTTGGATCCCCTGGGTCGGAGAGTTGCCACACCGCCAGGGGGGCGCCATGGTCGCCGACAGGAGAGGCCAATCGACAGGATTCGCCCTCGACAATCTCCAGAAGCGTGGCGAACTGTTCCTCGGTCCCGGTGTCACCGTCTACGAGGGCATGATCATCGGTGAGGCATCACGGCCAGAGACGATGACCGTGAACCCCACGAAGGGCAAGCAGCTCACGAACATCCGCACCCACTCCACGGACGAAGCCATCAAGCTCAAACCGCCGCGCGACCTCTCTCTCGAGGTCGGGATCGAATGGATCGCCGACGACGAACTCGTCGAGATCACACCGGACTCCATCAGGGTGCGCAAACGGCTTCTGACCGAGTCGGAACGCAAGCGAGCAAAGAAGAAGTAGGAATCGGCTCACAGCTGACAGCCGACAGCTCACAGCTTTCCGCTTCTCCCCCGGCCTTCGCGGGGGAGATGTCGAGGAACGAGACAGAGGGGGAAACCAAGTCGTACCACTCAGCTCGCGCGCAACCTGAGTGGATCATCATGGCTTCCCCCTCCGACCTCGCTGCGCTCGGCCACCTCCCCCGTCCAAAGAGCCGAGGGAGGAGAAGAATGGTCTCCCCCTCCGACCTCGCTGCGCTCGGCCACCTCCCCCACTCCGTGAGGGAGGGAAAGAACGTGAACCAGCTTCCGTCCAAGTACTGAGTACCAAGGACCAAGTACTTCTTCCTGACAGCTGACGGCTGACGGCTGACGGCTGACGGCTCTCTTCTGTTCTCCGCCTTCCGACCTACGATTTACGATCTACGCCTCCGCCTCTTCCCTACTCGAACAGCCTCGGTCTGAACAATCCGTCGTGCGTTGAGATCGCGTAGCGGTCGGTCATTCCTGCGACGTAGTCGATGACCCTTGTCAAGTCATCCGCTTCGTCGTGCCGGTAGGTTTCAGGGATCTCGTCGGGGTGCTCGAGGAAGTACTCGACGAGTTCCCGCACGATCTGTTTCGCCCGTCGCCGTTGGCCCTCTGCTTCCGCTCTCAGGTAGACGCGTTCGAACATGAAGTCTCGTAGCGTGTTCATCGCCTCGAGGAAGTGCGACTCCATGGTGATCGTGTTCTGGCGATAGGACTCGTCGATGACGGACTGGACCATCGTCGATACCCAATCCCGGCCGGGTTCGCCGAAGGCTGCTAGGACGTCGGGAGGGAACTGTGACTCGTCCAGGACACCAGCGCGGATGGCATCGAGGGCATCGTGGGCGAGATAGGCGATCCGATCGGAGAACCGGACGATGTTCCCCTCGTGCGTGGACGCCGGCACCTCGACTCGCCACGAGTGGGCACGGATACCGTCGAGGACCTCCCAGGAGAGGTTGAGCGGTTCGAGTACCTCGAAGATCCTGACCGACTGATCCGAGTGTCGCCACTCGCCCACGACGAACTCGGACAGGACATCCTCACCTGTGTGGCCGAACGGCGAGTGGCCGACGTCATGACCGAGGCACACTGCATCAGCGAGGTCGGCGTTGAGTGAGAGAGCACGTGCGATCGACCCGCCGATCTGTGTGACCTGGAGCGTGTGCGTCATCCGAGTGACGAAGTGATCGCCCTCCGGGTTCATGAAGACCTGGGTTTTGTGCTTGAGCCTGCGGAAAGCCTTTGCGTGCAGAATGCGGTCCCGATCCCTCTCGAAGGCGGTTCGCCAGACGTCGGGCTCTTCGGGTGTTGCCCTGCCCACCGAAGCAACCGAGAAGGTCGCACCCTGGGCCAGCGTCTCAGCCTCGATGTCCTCAGCTGCCTGTCGGGTGCGAAGCAGGAAATCCTTCATCACGCCTCCAGTTCGGTGCTCGGCGGCCTTCCTGCTCCGGTGATGGCGACCATGGTCTTCGACATCATGCTCGTAGACGGTTGCCCGGTGATGATCCTCCGCCGTATCGATGACGACACTGCGTCAACGATGAGAACGACCCCGATGGTGGCGAGCAACGCTGCGCCGGCCTTCGGCCAGTCTGCACGGAACGACAGCCTGGCAACGATCTCGGCGCCGATGCCGCCGGCACCGACGAGGCCGAGCACGGCAGACGCGCGGATGTTGATCTCGAACCGGTACAGCCAGTACGCAACGATGGTGGGCATCGCTTGAGGCACGATGCCGTACCTCATCTGGAGAGGCAGGGTTCCACCAGCGGAACCGATCGCCTCAATAGGGCCACCATCGACACCTTCGATCACCTCTGAGGACAGCTTGCCGAGCGTGCCGATCGAGTGAAGACCGATCGCCAGGGCGCCCGTGAACGGTCCCAGCCCGAACGGGACGATCAGGATGACGGCGAGGATCAACTCAGGGAACGCCCGGATGGCGCTGAGGATCCCCCGGGTCGGAATCGTCATCCAGCGTGGAGCGACGTTCGTCGCAGCCATGAAGCTGAGTGGGAACGAGAAGACGGCGCCCATCATCGTCCCGATCCACGCGATGTAGACCGATTCGAGGAGTTTGGCTACGATTCTCCCGCTGTCGTCGAAATCCGGGGGGAACATGCCGCTCAGGAGGGTCCAAACCTCGCCGGGGGCTCGCCAGATTCTCTCCGGTGAGATCTCGAGACCGATCGCAGCCCATATGAACGGCACCACGATGGCGATACTCACGACCCACCGGATGACCTTGGGCCCTATCGGTTCCTGGGGTCGGGGCTGTTCCATCTTCTGATCGAGGGTGAGGTCCGGTACGGTCATACCAGCTTCCTCCTCGCCCAGATCGAGACCCATTCGATCAACAGGACCGCTACGAAGATCACGAGCACGATCGCCATGACCTGGTCCCATTGGAAGAAGTTCCGGCGTTCGTTGAGGAGGCGACCGATGCCGCCAGCGCCGACGAAACCGATCACGACCGATGCGCGGATGTTCAACTCGAAGATGTAGAGCGCATAGGCCACGTAGTTGGGTCGCACCTGGGGAAACGCGGCGTACTGGATGACCTGGTTGTGCGAAGCTCCCGCGGCGTGGCCGGCCTCGAGCGGCCCTACGTCGATCGCATCGACCGTCTCAGAGAGAAGTTTCGCCATGATCGCCAGCGAGAACATGATCATCGCGAGTGCCCC
>JBDLIR010000195.1:0-4674 GCA_039714815.1 Actinomycetota bacterium
CACCTCGCCGAGCTGGAGCAGTTCAAGAAGGACCACTCGTAGGTGCGCCGCCGAGTCACGATCGTTGTCGGGTTGGTTGTTCTGATCGGTGCAGCTGTGGTGGGGTGGACGGCCGCGTCGCAGATCAAATCGCCTGCCCAGGTCGCAGCCGAGACGAAACCGCCTGAGCCATCGTTGATCACGGTCCCTGTTGAGGAGATGGTGATCAGCAACGATGTGGTGACGCGCGGCTCTGTGCGCTTCGAGCGTCCTGAGTCCATCAGCGTGTCGACGGTTGCTTTGGAGGGGGTATCGCCTGTCGTGACGCAGGTGCCTGTGATCGGGGATGAGTTCTCTGAGGGTGATGTGTTGTTCGAGGTTGCAGGTCGGCCCGTGTTCGTGCTCGAGGGTGATCTGCCGCTGTTCCGTACGGTGCGTCTTGGTGATGAGGGGGAGGACATCACGCAACTCCAGGAGGCGTTGGTGCGTCTCGGGTTCGACCTCGGCGATATCGACGGCGTGTATGGCAATGCGACCGAGGATGCGGTTGTGGCGTTCTACGAGTCCCGTGGGTATGAACCGTTGGAGGCTTCCGGTGTCGCACAGGACGCGTACCGCTCTGCACAGGACGCGTACAACTCGTCGAGGGATGCTGCATCTGATGCGCAGCGTTCGGTGAACACCGCAAAGGCGGTCGACGCTGCCGCCGAGGACGAACTCACTGAAGCCAAGGCCCGACTTGCTCAGGCTGAGGGTGGGACGCATCCCGACACGGGTGTTGCGCCCACGCCCGAGGAGATGGCGCAGCTACGCGCTGATGTCGATGCGGCCACTGCGGCGTTGTCGGATGCGTCCGCTCAGGTGGTTGGTGCCGAGTCGGGGTTGCGCGATGCGAAGCGTTCGCAGTCTGTGGCTGGTGCGATCTTGTCTGACGCCCGAGCAGCGTTGGGGTACCCGGCGCCCGAGACCGAGTTCATGTTCTTTGCGGCGTTCCCGATCAGAGTCGATTCGGTGCTTGTCGAACGTGGCGACGTCGCGACGGGCGAGGTCATGCAGGTGTCCGGTGCCCGGCTGGCGATCGACTCTTCGGTCAAGCTTGCCGAAGCCGAGTATGTCGAGGTCGGCGCTCCCGTGCAGATCGAGTTGGACCGTCTCGGCGTGTCGATGACCGGGGTCATCTCCGAAGTCGCTGGCGGGCCGGGGACGAACGATGTCGCCGTGGACAAGGTGTATGTCGAGATCGTGCCCGATGAGGTGCGTGCAGATCTCAACAACACGAACGTCAAGATCACGATCCCTGTCGCCTCTCGATCCACCTCAGGTGCCGTGCTTGCGGTGCCCGCAGCGGCGCTGTCCGCAACAGGTGCGGGAGACACGATCGTGACCGTCGAAGACGATGACGGCACAACACGGGCAGTGGAGGTGACACCGGGGCTGTCCACGGCCGGCGGCATGGTCGAGGTCACCCCCGTCGACGGTGACCTCGAGGTCGGTGACAGGGTTGTCGTGGGCTTCCAGACCACATCGTGACCGCCCAGCCAGCAATGTCCGAAGCCACGCCTGACGGCGTGCCGGTGGTTGCCCTCGAAGGTGTCACCCGGACCTTCGCCGGGTTCCCACCCGTCGAAGCGGTGCGTCCTGCCGACCTGACCATTCCCGAAGGGGACTACGTGTCGATCGTGGGGCCCTCCGGGTCCGGCAAGTCGACGCTGCTGCACCTGTTGGGATGCCTCGACCGGCCAACCGACGGGACCTACCGGCTGCGCGGGATCGATGTCGGGGAACTCTCTGATGGGAAGCGCACCGCTTTGCGGGGCCGTGAGATCGGGTTCGTGTTCCAATCGTTCCACCTCCTGCCGCACCGCACCGTCCTCGACAACGTGATCACCGGGATGCTGTACAACCGGACCCGACGCAAGACACGCAAAGAGTTGGCTACCGAAGCCCTCGAACGAGTCGGACTGGGCCACCGGATCGGGTTCACACCAACGAAGCTCTCCGGCGGTGAACGTCAACGAGTCGCCGTGGCTCGTGCCATTGCGGCTGGGCCGTCCCTGCTGTTGGCTGATGAACCGACAGGGAACCTCGACACAGCCACCACCGGATCACTGTTGGACCTGCTCGACGAGTTACGTTCCGACGGGTTGACACTCGTGGTCATCACCCACAACCACGACGTCTCCGAGCGCGCCGACCGGCGTATCGAGATCGTCGACGGTGTCCTCTCCGAGGTGACACCATGATCCGCCGCAACAATGCGAACGGCATCGTGCGCTCACGGTTCTCGCCACGGGATCTGGGCGCAGAAGCAGCCGCGGGGATGCTTGCACGACCTGGACGCACCATCCTCACCGTGCTGGGCACCGTGTTGGGAATTGCAGCGCTCGTCGCGACCCTCGGGCTGGCCAAGACCGCAGGCAACCAGATCGTCACCCACTTCGATGCGCTCTCGGCTACGTCGGTGAGCGTCGAGAACCGCAGCCAGGGAGGATTCTTCCGCGCCAACAGCGACTCCGTCTCCTACATCCCCTGGGACGCAGAAGACCGCATGACACGCCTCAACGGAGTCGCTGCTGCAGGTACCCAAAGCCTCGTCGCCACCAACAACGAACTCGCCAGATCCGTACCGATCAACGACCCGCTGGGCCAATCCGAGTTCTCCATCGACATCTACGCCACATCCCCCGGCCTCTTCGACGCCATCGGCGCCACGCTGTCAACGGGCCGCTTCTACGACACAGGACACGACGAACGCAGAGAACCCGTCGCGCTCCTGGGACCGGGTGCTGCACGACGGCTCAATGTTCAACGTGTTGACCAGCAACCAGCGATCTTCATCGGAGACACGACACTCGTTGTCATCGGCATCCTTGAAGACGTCGAACGCGAACCCGTCCTCCTCGACGCCATCATCATCCCCAACGGCACCGCCCGGAACCTCTTCACACTCGCAGCCCCAGCAGAGGTCCACATCCGCACCGAACTCGGCGCAGCCCAACTGATCGGGCAGCAGGCAGCCATCGCCCTCTACCCCAACGACCCATCGCTGCTGCGAGTGTCCGTACCACCGGAACCCAAGGCCGTGAAGGAACAGGTCGAATCCGACGTCAACACCCTCTTCCTCGTCCTCGGAGGCGTAGCACTCCTCGTAGGAGCCATCGGCATAGCAAACGTGACCCTCGTCTCTGTCCTCGAACGTGTTGGAGAGATCGGACTCAGACGAGCCGTGGGAGCCACCCGAAGACACATCGCAGCCCAATTCCTTGCAGAATCCGCAGCCATGGGACTCGTCGGAGGCATCATCGGCGCCTCCATCGGCGTCCTCGTCACCGTTGCGGTATCAGCCAACAACCAATGGACGCCCGTCCTCGACGCATGGGTCCCCTTCGCAGCCCCACTCGTCGGAGCAGCAACCGGACTCATCGCAGGCCTCTACCCCTCCTGGCGAGCAGCCTCCCTCGAACCCATCGACGCCCTCAGAACCGGCGTATGAGTCTGCACTGCTACCCGGGGTTCCATTGCACAGGAATGTGCAATGTGGCCCACAGAACGCACCTCACCGATCAGATCACATCCGGAACCGCCACCGGAGTCCACCGATGGCTGAGCTGCAGGTTCCGGCGATAACCGACGCGACACATCGTCCCGGCCGGACACAGAGAAGATGAAAGGAGGGACGATGCGAACCAAGACCGGATGGGTGACGATGCTGACGCTCTCGGCAGTCATCGCCACGGCCTGCACACCGGGCACGACCGAGGACTCCGAAGCACGCACAGAGCAGATCACCACATTGGAGACAGAGCTGTCCTCCGCACGGGATACGATCGCAGAACAGGCCGCCTCGCTCGATGCGGCACAGACACGGATCAAAGCGCAGGCATCGACGCTCGAAAGACTGGCGACTCGCGAACAGAATGCCATGGAAGTGCTGGAGACCGCCATGGAGCAGGCAGAGCGAATGGCTGCTGAGACGCAGGCGCTTACCTCCCAGACACAGCAGGCGATCGAGAGCATCCAGAATCTGGTGTGTGCAAGGGCCGAGCGGGACTTCCCAGACGGTGACCGCGCAGCGTTCGTTGACTGGCTCATCGAGACGGAGTCTGACAACGGAGCAGTCCCCGACGACCTCGAGGTGACGATCGTCGACGCAGCAGGACGCGACGGCGCCTGGGCATTCGTCGCCGAGTTCAGCACCCGGTTCGAGCCGGGTGTGTTCTCCGTGAATGCACAGCGCAACTTCACCGGCTTGTGGGGCGGCATGGCTCCTGCGGAGTCCGCCATCTGGGACCACCTGACCGACACCTACTCCGACGGCGAAGGGGCCTTGGCTGCCTGCCTCGACCTGTCCTTCTTCGTGGAGTCGTGATCGTGAAACGAATCTCACTGCTGCCGATGGTCGTCGCTCTTGCCGTTGTGCTGTCCGGCTGTGCGTCCCATCCCGAGGTCTACTCGGCAGAAGCCTCCGGGGATGGCCAGACGCTCTACATCGAGGTGGGTGCGTGCAACGGCGACCACACCGCGAACGTGGCCCAGAGCGACGAGGAGGTCGTCGTCTCCATCACCGACCACAGGCGTCGCAACCCACTCGCCGGCGGCGATGACTGCAACGATGTCTACGGGCCTATCAAACTCGGCCGGCCGCTGGGTGACCGCCAACTCATCGACGGATTCCATGACGCTGTGATCCCGGTC
>JBDLIR010000196.1:0-4667 GCA_039714815.1 Actinomycetota bacterium
GTCAGCGCTTCGACGTAGTAACTGCCGGCAAGCGGGTCGACGACATCCGCCACACCCGTCTCGTAGCCGAGCACCTGCTGAGTACGCAGGGCGAGCATCGCAGATTCGGCCGTCGGGAGGCCAAGCGCCTCGTCGTAAGAATTCGTGTGCAACGATTGCGTACCGCCGAGCACCGCCGCGAGGGCCTGGTAGGAGGTTCGCACGACGTTGTTCAGCGGTTGTTGGGCGGTGAGGCTCGAGCCAGCGGTCTGGGTATGGAAGCGCATCTTCCACGCTGCCGGCGACGTCGCTCCCACCCGATCCCTCATGAGCCGCGCCCACAGGCGCCTTGCCGCCCTGAACTTTGCCGCCTCCTGGAAGACCCCGTTGTGCGAGTTCCAGAAGAACGAAAGCCGTGGAGCGAACTCGTTCACGTCGAGGCCGCAAGCGCGGGCAGCTTCGACGTAGGCCAACCCGTTGGCGATCGTGAACGCCACCTCCTGGGCAGCCGTGGAGCCTGCTTCCCTGATGTGATACCCGGAGATCGAGATCGTGTTCCAGTTGGCGAGTTCCTCAGCACAGTACGAGAAGATGTCTGTGATGATGCGCATCGATGGTTCCGCCGGGTAGATGTAGGTGCCTCTGGCGATGTACTCCTTGAGGATGTCGTTCTGGATCGTGCCGCGCAGCAGGTTCGCATCTGCACCCTGCTCCTCGGCAACGATCTGGTACAGCAGCACGAGAACAGCCGCCGTCGAGTTGATCGTCATCGACGTCGAAACTTCTGCCAACGGGATCTTGTCGAACAGCAATCGCATGTCGTCGATCGAATCGATCGCGACACCGACCCTTCCCACCTCGCCAGCCGCTAACGGGTCGTCAGAGTCGAGGCCCATCTGCGTGGGGAGGTCGAACGCAACGGACAGTCCCGTCTGCCCTGCGTCGAGAAGTTCGCGGAACCGCTGATTGGTCGCGACGGCGTTCCCGAAACCGGCGTACTGGCGCATCGTCCACAAGCGCCCTGAGTACATGGATGCATACGGGCCGCGGGTGTACGGGAACTCTCCCGGTTCACCCAGCTGAGCCGCCGGATCCCACCCCTGCAGATCCTGCGGCCCGTACTGTGTGTGTTCGTCGGTCATCGTCCAATCCCTCTGCTATCTGAGGTCCGTTCCTAAGCTCATGACGTAACCGATGGTACCGCGCGCAGCGTGCGGTGAGGTAGAGGACGAACCGCGCCATGCAACCAGAGATCCGCAAAGTCGAAGCGAAGGAACGGCGCTGGCGCCGCCTGCCTTCGCTCATCGGTCTGGGCGTGATCGTTGTGCTCGCCGCGACATGGATCGGACTCTTTGCGTTCCTGGGCGTGAACTCTGCGTACGGCACCGTCGAAGCGGTTACCGACCGCTACCTGTGCGACACCTCCCAGCTCGATCTGTCCTTTCCCGACCTCTCCACCCTGTCCGTCGTACGCACTTCAGACGGCGTCGAACTCGGCAGGATGACCGAGCGAAACTCGTTGCCGGTCAGCCTCGAGGAAACACCGGACCTCGTCATCGCTGCGCTGCTGTCTGCCGAGGACAAGTCCTTCTACGAGCACAGCGGGATCAACTTCTCAGCGATCGGCCGTGCAGCTATGACCCAGCTGTCCGGCAAGGGCGGTGGTGGTGGCTCCACCATCACCCAGCAGGTCGTGAAGCAGAACTTCATCGGGGCAGACCTGAGCATCGAACGAAAGATCTGCGAAGCCGTCATTGCGGCCGAACTCGAACGCCGCTACGACAAGGACCAGATCCTCGAGTTCTGGGCGAACTCCGTGTTCTTTGGTGCCAATTCGTACGGGATCAAGGCCGCTGCCCAGGAGTACTTCGGCAAAGATCTCGAGGAACTCACGATCTCCGAGGCAGCGTTGCTGCCGAGCCCGATTCGCAACCCCACGTTCTACCACCCCAGGCTCGAGGAAGAGAACGTCCTCGGAGCACGCAACCGCACGATCGATAGGATGATCGCCAACGGGTACATCCTGCCAGTCGACGGCGAGGCTGCAAAGGCGGAGCCTCTTGGCGTAATCGACCCCCAGGACGTCGAGACGCTCTCGCCCCAGGTGATGATCGCTGTCCGTCAGGAACTCCTGCGCACGAGCACGTACGGACTCGGCGATACCTACGCCGAGCGCAAACGGGCGATCTTCGGGTGTCCCGCGGCGGTCACGGATTGTGAAGGCGGAGGCGGGCTCACGATCAACATCACGCTCGACATGGATCTCCAGGAAGAGGCGAACGACATCCTCAGAGCATGGTTCAGGCCGGGCCAGCCAGGGCCGACCGGCGCCATCGCAACGATCGACAACACAACAGGGGCGATAAGGGTTCTCGCATCCGGGGTCGACTATGGCACCGACATCGAAGCTGGACAACGCCCCTACGACCTCGCATCCCACGGGGCACGCCAGCCTGGCTCTGCCTTCAAGCCGTTCACGCTCTCTGCGGCCCTCGAAACGGGAGAACGCAATGAGCATCCGATCACGCTCGGAACCTACTGGGACGATTCGTCACCGGCAGCCATCGAATGTGATTCGCCATGCTCGTCCGACGGGAACGTGTGGAACGTGTCGAACGCCGGAGGCTCGTCGGCCCCGGATGTCCGGACGCTCGAATCGGCAACCTACAACTCCGTGAACACGGTGTACGCCCGCCTCGTCGACACGATCGGCGCCGAGCCGGTGGCAGAGATGGCACACAGGCTCGGCATCACGTCGCCCCTCCCCCCATACCCGTCGATCACACTCGGGGCGCTCGGCGTGTCTCCGCTCGAGATGTCGGCTGCGTACTCGACATTTGCGAACTTCGGCGAGAAGGTCGAGCCGTACCTCATCGAGAAGATCACGGCAGACGACGGCACGGTCCTGTACGAGCACGAAGTCGAGCCACGAAGGGTGCTCTCGGAGCAGATCTCGGCAGCGGTGGTCAGCACGCTCGAGAAGGTCGTGACGAACGGAACCGCGGTCAGGGCGAATATCGGTAGGCCGCAAGCCGGCAAGACCGGCACCGCCCAGAGTTCACGCGACGTCTGGTTCGTCGGATTCGTGCCCCAACTCACGACAGCCGTATGGGTCGGGTACGCAGACAGCCAGCTGCCCCTAGAGGATTTTGCGGTATGGAACGACATCGAAGGCCAGGAGCAGTATTACCGCAGAGCGTACGGTGGCACGCTCGCTGCTCCGGTATGGAATCAGTTCATGACGATCGCTACCGAGAACCTCCCGCCGATCGATTTCCCGGAGGATCCAGAGGGAACCGGCATCTACCGTGTCACTCCCAACACGAGGGTTCCGAGCCTAGAGAGTTCGACACGAGCGATGATGGACGCTCTCTATGAGCTCGGACTCAAGGGTGTGACCGAGGAGATCCCGAGCACGCTTCCCGAGGGTGAGTTCATCTCGATGACGCCGGAGCCTGGCACAACCGTTCGCGAAGGTACCGAGGTCCTCATCGAGATCTCGAGTGGCGTCCCACCAGAAAGCGACATGATCGACCTCAGGGGCCTCACCCCCAAGGAAGCCTCGAAGGCACTGCGCGAGTACAGAGACGAAGTCGAGTTCGACTTCACCTGGAACATGATCGAGGTGCCGGTCATAGATCCGGCACTCTCCGGCCTTGTCGTGTCGACCACACCTCCGCCAGGCGACCTGATCGGACCCGGCGCCGAAATCGACATCCTGATCGGCAAGGCTCCTTAGCGTTCGACACCCCCGGCGCGGCTACGCTCTGGCACCATGACGTCTGACGCTCCCCCACTTCGCCGCCTCTGGACGTACGCGGTCGCCTATCGCGGCCAGGTCATCGTCGCTGCGATCTGGTCCTTCCTCAACAAGGCTGTGGATATCGCTCCGCCGTTCCTCATCGGGATGGCAGTCGACGTCGTGGCAAACGGGTCAGGGAGCCTGCTCGGCCAGCTCGGGGTCGAGGATCCGAAGACGCAGATCCTTGTTATCGCGGTGATCACCCTCGTCGTGTGGGGCCTCGAGTCGCTCTTCGAGTACCTCCTGTCCGTGAATTGGAGGAACCTGGCCCAGTCGATCCAGCACGACCTGCGTGTCGATACGTATGAACATCTCCAGGATCTCGACATCGCCTACTTCGAGGAGCGGCCATCTGGCGACCTCATGGCTGTGCTCAACGACGACGTCAACCAGCTCGAACGGTTTCTCGACATCGGTGCGAACGAGGTCGTGCAACTCGCGACGACGGTCGTGCTCATCGGGGCGACGTTCTTCGCCATTGCACCGTCGATCGCATGGCTCGCTTTCCTCCCGATCCCCGTCATCTTGTGGGGGTCGCTGAGATTCCAGAAGAAGATCGAGCCCCGATACGCAACGGTGCGCGACGAGGCGGCAGCGATCAACGGACAACTGGCGAACAACATCGGCGGCATCGCAACGATCAAGGCGTTCACAGCCGAGGGGCGTGAGGTCGAGCGTGTCACGGCTTCTTCTGACCGGTACAAGCAGGCCAACGCATCCGCAATCGCCTTGTCGTCGACCTTCACCCCGCTCATCCGTATCGCGATCCTCATCGGTTTCACCGCGACGCTCGTGTGGGGCGGGTTCCTTGCGATCGACGAACAGCTCAACATCGGGCTGTACTCGGTGATGGTGTTCCTCACACAGCGCCTCTTGTGGCCGCTCA
>JBDLIR010000197.1:0-4649 GCA_039714815.1 Actinomycetota bacterium
CCGGAAGCGGCTACTCACCTTCGCACCTTGAGGCAGCGGATCGAGCAACTCGCCGAGGTTGTCTGGTGAACGCACGGTCAGCACTTTGAAACCGCCTTTGATCCCCAGCTTGCGAGCGAGGGGAGTTCCCGAGTATCCGGCCATCAGCGCTCGAGAAACACTTCGAGTTGTTCGATCTGGGATGCAACCGACTCCATCGAACCACCACCCGCCGTAGCCCGGAACTCGATGGACCGTTCGGGATCGACCCGGTCGATGTCTTCGAGCGTGAAGTGCCTATCGGCTTCAACAAGCTCATCTGGTGTGAGGTCGTCGAAGCTTCGGCCGTCGGCTGCCAACGCAGACACGAGGCGCCCGACGATGTGATGCGCCTCCCTGAACGGGACTCCACGCTCAACGAGAACCTCTGCAAGATCAAGTGCTGTGACCCACGCTGACGGGGTCGGCGGATGGAAGTCAGCCGTTGCCACCATCCCGCCAAGGGCGTCGAGCGCACCGGCGAGGGAGTCATCTGCGTGGAACACAAGACGCTTGTCCTCCTGAAGGTCGCGGTTGTACGTCATGGGCAGGCCCTTCTGGAGCGCCGTGATCGCCGTCAGGTCACCGATCACCGCCGATGCTTTCCCACGGACGAGTTCTGCGATGTCTGCGTTCTTCTTGTGGGGCATTGCCGAGGACCCGGTCGTGTAGGCATCAGAGAACGTCACCCAATTGAACTCGGTTGAACACCACAGGATCAGCTCCTCTGACAGGCGGGACAGATTCACCATCGACTGGGTCGCGCACCACACGAACTCAGCGGCGAAGTCCCTGGAGCCGACGGCATCCATCGAGTTCACGAACACACCGCTCATCCCGAGATGCTCTGCGGACGATGCAGGATCGAGGGGAAGCGATGAACCTCCAGACGCGCCGGCACCCAGGGGCGAAACGTCGAGTCTTGCGAGTGCGTCCGTGAAACGTTCTATGTCGCGCTTGAGCATCCAGGCGTAGGCGAGGAGATGATGTGCAAGAGGTACCGCCTGGGCTTGTTGCACATGCGTATAGCTCGGGACAACACTGTCTTCGGCCGCCAGCGCCTGGTCAACGAGCACACCGATGAACGCCCTGAGTTGGTTGATGCGACCAGCCGTGGCCTCGATGAGATACAGACGGAGATCCAGGGCGACCTGGTCGTTGCGAGACCTCCCCGTGTGGAGTTTGCCCGCAAGTTCGCCGATGAGTTCGCCGAGGCGACGCTCAACAGCACTGTGCACGTCCTCGTCCGTGTCGAGGAACTCGAAGGACCCCGACGCTGCCTCCTGAGCGATCACATCGAGGCCTCCGCCGATCGACTCGACCTCGTCTTGTGACAGCATCCCGACCTCGCCCAACATCGTTACATGAGCGAGCGAACCCCGGATGTCCACCGTAAGCAGCCTCCGATCAGATGTATCCACGGTGAACCGCCACAGCGACTCGGCGGGACCATCATCGAACCGTCCACCGCCCCACAAGGTCACAGGAGCACCGGTTTCCGCCACGGCGTGTAGTACGTAATACGTACTACGTAATACGTACTACGCATCCCTACTCAC
Source organism: Actinomycetota bacterium (assembly GCA_039714815.1). Taxonomy (GTDB): domain Bacteria; phylum Actinomycetota; class Acidimicrobiia; order Spongiisociales; family UBA5794; genus JAMBLL01. Next base: position 1,578 of record JBDLIR010000197.1, read on the forward strand.
CTTCACCGAGTCGTTTCTCCGCGAAGGTGCGCAGGCGCAGGGATTGGAGACGGATGAAGCCCTCGGCATCGCTCTGGTCGTACACCTCATCGGCTTCGAACGTGACCGTGGCCTCGTCGTAGAGGGCATGGGTGTCAGAGCGTCGCCCCTCGACAGTGGTCTGGCCCTTGTAGAGCTTGAGTCTTGCCTCACCTGTGACGGGTTTCTGGAGATCATCCATGAAGTGTTGCAGAGCCGCGCGCTCAGGGGCGAACCAGAATCCGTTGTACACCATCTCTGCGTACTTGTTCGACAGTTCGTCACGCAGGTGGGCAACCTCGCGGTCCAGTGTCAAGGACTCGACAGCACGGTGGGCGTGATACATCAACGTCCCACCGGGCGTCTCGTAGACGCCACGGCTCTTCATGCCGACAAAGCGGTTCTCGACGATGTCGACCCTGCCGATACCGTGCTTCCCACCGATCTCATTCAGCTTCGTGAGCAGGTCGACAGGCGCCAGACGCACTCCGTTGACCGACACGGGGTCTCCAGACTCGAACCCGATCGTGATGATCTCTGGCTCATCCGGTGCGTCCTCAGGGTCAACCGTCATCCGGAACATGCCCTTGGGAGGCCCAACCCACGGGTCCTCGAGCACGCCACCCTCATAGGAGACGTGCAACATGTTCGCGTCCATCGAGTACGGCATCTCGGGGGTCACGGGGGTGGAAATGCCCCGAGCACCGGCATAGGCGAGACAGTCGGCTCTGCCCTTGAGGTTCCACTCTCGCCACGGGGCGATGACCTTGATGTCCGGTTTGAGGGCATACGCGGAGAGCTCGAAGCGCACCTGGTCGTTGCCCTTGCCTGTAGCGCCGTGGGCGATCGCGTCTGCTCCCGTTTCGATCGCAGCACGGACGAGGCCCTTTGAGATGACGGGCCTGGCAAGCGACGTACCCATCAGGTAGTAGCCCTCGTAGAGCGCGGACGTGCGGAAGGCAGGGAACACGTAGTCCTCGACGAACTCGGTGCGGAGATCCTCGGTGATCGCTTCGATAGCACCGGTCTCGAGTGCCTTGACCCTGGCCTCTTCCACCTCTTCTCCCTGACCCACATCGGCTGTATAGGCAACGACCTCGGCCCCGTACTCCTCCTTGATCCACTGGAGTATCACCGACGTATCGAGGCCGCCGCTGTACGCAAGTACGACCTTCTTGATGTCTCTGCTCATGCCTTCTCCATTCCTTGTACACGTTGTGAAATCACTTCTGCTCCGACTCCTTCGCCTGCGACGACCAGGATGGTGTCGTCACCAGCGATCGTTCCCGCGATCCCTTCGACTGATGCCGCATCGATACGACTGGCAACGAACTGCGCGGCACCAGGGGGTACGTGGAGTACGACCAGGTTCCCTGTCACTGCGATGGACGAGACGAACTCGTCGACTGCCTGGAACAGGGCGATCTTGTCGGCGTCTGCTCCAGAGGACCCCACCTGGTACACGAAACCTCGCCCGTTCTTGACGCGTGCTGCGCCGATCGCGTCGAGGTCCCTCGACACGGTCGCCTGCGTGACATCGAAGCCCCCTGCAGCGAGTGCGTCAACCAATTCCGCCTGGCTCGAGACGCTCTCCTTCACGAGGAGCGACCGCAAGAACCGCCTACGCGACTCGGTCTCAGCCCGCATCGGAAAGCTCCTCCGTGATCATCGTGCCTATGCCCTCAGGTGTGAACACCTCGAGCAGCAACGAGTGCTGGATCCTCCCATCGAGGATGTGCGCTGACTGCACGCCCGAATCAACTGACGACACGCATGCCCTGAGCTTCGGGAGCATGCCCGAAGAGATCGAACCTGAATCGAGGAGCTCTGTCAGGTCGCCCGTCGTGATCTTCGATATCAGGCTGTCGTGGTCGCCAAGGTCGCGATACAAACCCTCGACATCGGTGAGGAACACCAATTTCGAAGCGCCTATCGCCGTTGCGAGGGCACCTGCCGCGGTGTCCGCGTTGAGGTTGTATGTCTTTCCGTCGCCTCCTCTTGCGATCGGTGCGACGACGGGGACATATCCCTGAGACTGCAGGTTCTCGATGATCGCTGCGTTCACCTCGGTCACCTTGCCAACGAATCCGAGCGCCTCGTCGAGCGGTTCGGCGACGAACAGATTCGCATCGAGCCCGGAGACACCCGTCGCAACCGGACCGTGGTTGTTGATGAGACGAACGATGTCCGGGTTGATCTCTCCGACAAGCGTCGACTGCACGACCCGGATCGTCCCGGCGTCGGTGACCCTCAGACCCTCGTGGAACTGTGGCTCGATGCCCCGCTGACCCATCGCCGCAGAGATGTGGGGGCCGCCTCCGTGAACGATGATCGGCTTGATACCTACGTAGTGGAGCATCGCAACGTCGTCTGCGAAGTTCTCCCTCGTTGCCTCGTCGACCATCGCCGATCCGCCGTACTTGATGACGACGGTTGTACCCCTGAACCGCCTGATGAACGGGAGCGCCTGGGAGAGGATCGCGGCCTTCCCCATCGTCTTGGCGATGCGGGACTTGGCCGGTGTTGGTGTCGTGTGACCTGTTGTCATGGCATCCACCCCTCCGTCGGTAGTCCTGCTGATTCTTCGAAGCCGAACATGAGGTTCGCACACTGGATGGCCTGTCCTGCGGCGCCCTTCACGAGATTGTCGATCGCTGAGATGGTGACCAGCGTGTTGGTCCGCGTGTCGAGATGGAACGACGCAAGGAGATTGTTCGACCCCACGACCCACCGGGTATGGGGCGCCTGGTCCAGGCGACGGACGAACGGACTGTCAGCGTATGCATCATCGAATGCTGCTTCGACGTCAGCCAAGGCGGTACCCGCCGTCGGCGTCGCGTAGATAGTTGAGAGGATGCCCCGCTGCATCGGGACGAGGTGCGGCGTGAAGAGGATCGATGAGCCTGACGAGCTGACCGTGTCGAGAACTCTCTCCATTTCGGGCCTGTGACGATGCGTGAGCACCTTGTAAGCGGCAACCGACTCGTCGATCGCCCCGAATCGGAGGGCCTCCGACGATGACCTGCCTGCTCCCGAGATACCACTCATCGAATC
>JBDLIR010000198.1:0-4648 GCA_039714815.1 Actinomycetota bacterium
CGTCGATCTCCCGCAGGCCCCTGACAGATCGCCGAGTTCGACGTTCCCGCTGGGAGTAGGTGCCCTGGCGGCTGTCGGTGCTCTCGGTGCAGGGGTGGTTGCGGACCGCAGACGTCGGAGGTCCATGGATCCGCTGTTCGTCCTTGTTCATGGGAACGGAGGATCAGCGGAGGACTTCGACCCGTTGCTCGAGCAACTGTCCGTCGAGTCGTTCAGCGTGGTCTCATTCGACTGGAGGACCGCCAGCGAAGCGGCCACGAGCACAGAGGCGTCGAAAGTGGCGTCCACCGAGGTTGCAGCGGCACAACTCGATGAGCTCGTGCGAGAGCTGTCGAAGGATCACGGGAACATCTACACGCTCCACCACTCCAAGGGGGGCGCTGCAGGTGTCGCGATGATCGCTGCTCTCGACGACGGGACCCGGTCGGAAATCGATGGATACAGGGGGGCAGCCCTTCTCGATCCTGCGATCGCCGCGGGCCCGCTGGGAGCAGTCCAGAGATTCGGAGGCATCAGCACGCATCTCGCAGACAACGGAGGGTTCGATCCTGTTGCGTGTACGAGTGACGGATGTCGGGATCGCCGTGAGCACCTGGGCGAGGCCTCGGGAGTGGAGGTCATTGCGATCAGAAACCCCGACGCTGTTTTCACCAACTTCAGGGATCAGCCAGATGGGCTCAGGGTCTTCGATCTCGTCGACGACGGGAAGCCGTCGGCTCTGTGGTTCTGGAGCAGCCCGTGGTTGTTTGCCAGGCGCGCATCAGATGCGCACGGTTCGGTGCTCGAACACTGGGCTGTGGCGGACTGCATCTCTGCAGAGGTCGCAAGTTCAGGGGGATGTGTGTGGAAGGCAGACGGATGGAGGCCACGGATCGCCTGGGGGAGCGGAAACAGCAGGAATCGCGCCAGGTGAAGCCGCGAGCGCGGCGTCGACTTGTCTCGCGTACCCAGGGTTCCAGTGCACGAAGATGTGCATTGGGCCCACAGAATGGAGGCTGGTCGCCCTGCGCTATCGACGATTCAATTGCACCGCTCGTTCCAATTATGTACGCTGCACCATGTCTGGGGGACCTAGGCAGCATCGACCCGTATCGGGCGATGCTGCATGAGAGGAAGGAACATGTCCCAGAAGAATCCACTCCGATACTTTGCGCTGTTCATGGCCCTGGGGCTCGTGTTTGCAGCCTGTAGCTCTGACGACGCGGGAACAGCCGAGTCGAGCGATACCACAATGACCGAAGACATGGACATGGACGCTGAGCACTCAGAGGAGTTTGCGTTCGGTGATCCAATGGAGTCGTCCGATGCAGATCGTGTCATCGAGATCACTGCCAATGACGATTTCACGTTCTTGCCTTCAGGGGCCACGGTGACAACTGGTGAGACGGTCACGTTCCGCGTGACGAACACGGGGGCCATTCCCCATGACTTCGTGCTCGGTGATGAACACATGCAGGACGAGCATGAAGCAGAGATGGCCGAGATGGGCGGCGACATGGCCATGCATGACGAACCCAACGCTTTTGTCATAGAGCCTGGTGAGACGAAGGAGATGACCTGGCACATGACGGAGCCTGGAGAGATCCTGTTCGGTTGCCACCAGCCGGGCCACTATGTCGCCGGTATGAAGGGCACAGTCGTCGTGTCGGGGTGACTCACAACTGTTGACGGGATAGTCAATCCGTAGCCGGCGGGATTCAGGCAGAAACGACCTCTCGGGCCAACATACCCAGCCGTACAGATAGCGGGGGTCCTACATCGTGTCTGTGGTGATCGGAACCGGTTACGGGCTTCCTTCATGCGAACCCGTCACTCTGTTGAGGAAGTCGGTATCCACGGGCTGAGCTCCGAGTGACGTGCCCCCGCTGTAGGCCTCCACCTCGGTGGGTAGCCCGGGGTCGGTAGCGTCGAACAGCATGCCGTATCCTCGAAAACCGAACTCGACGATGTCGCCCGGCACGATGTCGCGTTCCGCCCCTTCAGAGAAGCGGACCGTGACAGTGTCTGCCTCTTCTGTGACGAGCCCCATGACAGAGCCCTCGCCTGGGACCTCACCTTCGACCCTGATGCCGATGTCGATCGACAGAACGCCAGGGATGTTCATCTGAGATGACAGGAAGCAGCGTTCGCCGTAGCCATCAGGTTCACTCGTGCGCGTGCAATATCCAGGGCCGCGCTCACTGATGGAGATGGCCCAGCCGTCACCGCTCGCAAGCGCACGTTCAGGACCTTCCTCGGCTCGATACATCGCAACAGCATCCTGGTTGCCTGCGATGAGATAGTAGATCTGCTCGAACTCGGTTTCCTGGAGCCACTGGCTTGCGACGTTCCACACCGCAGCGATGTCATCGACGAACATCGCTGAACACTCGGCGCTCACGTCGTCAGGGGAGGTAACCAGGCCGGTCGCGTCGTCGAAGACTGCCTCGATTCCTGCACATTCGGCCGCTGCCACGGCTGCGGACCGGTAGTCGGCGTACGTGACGATGCCGTCCGCAAGAACGTCACGTTGCTCGTCGGTCGTGGTTGTCGACAGGAAGACAGCGTAGTCGAACGGCAGAAGGGTGTTGTTGCCGACCTCCCCGCGGTGGATCGTCCTGCGTTCGAGGCTGACGGCTTCGAACCGTTGGTGATTCGGCCGCTCCATGAGGACCGGGATACCATCGTCGGTGACCTCAAGCCGGAAGCCCTCGGCCATCCATGCACGGGCGGCATCCTGGTGGGTTGAATCGGCTTTGACCGCTTCAACCTGCCCCTCGGTCATCTTCATCCACATCTCGACATCGGAGTGTCGGTTGATCAAGAGGTTCCACAGGATGTCGGGGTCATTCGGCAGCTTGCCGGGAGCGTCACCTCCGGACGACGGGGGCCAGTCGAACGCTGAGTTATCCGGATCAGATCTTCCCGCGTTGGTCCCGGCCCGGTACATCCCGTAGTCGTATTCCGATGACTCGCCGATGAGGTTGCCCCGAACGGCCTCATAGAACGTCGGGTCTCCCCAGATCAGCGAACCGACTGCTTCATCTCCGACGGCGAAGGTCATTTCGAACGACGTGAACTCGCCGGCGACGGGCGGTGCAGGTGCGGCGCCATCGTCCGGTCCCGGCTCTGGTGGTCGTTCAGGCAGTACCACCACGGGAGTCGTTTGAGTTGTAGCGAACGGAGCCGAAGAGGCGGACTCATCGGAGGACAGTGACCCGAGCCATGCCAGTGGAACGAAGAACGCGATCACCGCCGCAGAAGCAGCCAACGCGATAGCCCACGGCCGATCTCGCCATCGGACGACGGTCGTCACTTGCTCATTGGCCAACTTCGATACTCCGGCGATCTCGTCGAGGATTCTGTCGCGCACGGCCGCCACATCAACGTCTGTGGTCACGCGGGCTCTGCAGAGGTCGCAGCTCTCGAGGTGGACAATGGCATCGTCGGTGGGTTGATCCATGGCTGACCTGGTGAGGTGTCTCATTGCAGTGCCTCCTCTATGGCTCGTCGTGCGCGGTGTACGCGGCTCTTCACTGTTCCTTCCGGTATCCCAAGACGCTCGGACGCCTGCGCAACGGACAAACCGTCGACCACGACCGCTTCGAATGTCGGACGAAGAGCGGGATTCAGATGGCCGATAGCTTCACTGAGATCGATGGCGGTCGCCCAAGCCTCCTCTTCCGACTTCGGACAGTCATTCTCGCTATGAGCTGCCAGGTCACGGGCGCGGCCACGCACCTCGCCACGGACCATCATCGCGAACTTGCGTCGAGCGATGCCCCAGAGCCAGGCTGCGACCGCTCCATCGCCGCGGAACGAATCAGCGAACCTCCACACGTCGAGGAAGGTCTCTTGAAGCACATCCTCGGTCTCGACGGTCGAAGCACCGTTTCTGCGCAGACGCATTGCCAGCAACGCCGCATGACGGTCATAGAGCGCACCCAGGGCCTCGGCATTCCCCGCAGCTATCCGATCCAGGTCTTGTTGATCAGAAAAGTCCTTCATCACACCTCTGTTGCCGCCGGGATACGATCGGTTCCCCACAATCTACGGGGGGACGAGAAGTGTGGTCCCCTGGCGGCAACCAGGCAGAGCCGTCCACGGTTGCTAGCGTCACCGTATGCGAGGAGAACGATTTCACGGCGTATCGCCGTACGAAGCCGCATACGGATTCGCCAGAGCTGTGCGTGTTGGAGATGTCATCCATGTCGCAGGGACGGCTCCGGTAGCTGTGCCCGGGGCCGAACCGGAACCCGATGCCGGGGCTCAGATGCTGCGATGTGGCGAGATAGCCCGTGAGGCGATCGAGGGTCTTGGGGGGACCATGGACGACGTCGTTCGCACCAGGATGTTCATCGTCGATGCGGCTGATGCTGACGTAGTCGGTGCGGCCCACGCTGAGGTGTTCGGCGCCTCGGAACCGGCGGCGACCATGGTGGTTGTGGCCGGCCTGCTCGATCCGATCTGGCGTGTGGAGATCGAAGTCGAGGCGATCGTCGGGGCTTGAGACGCACCTGGAGAATCCACACCCAGGGGACCCTGCTCGCACCCGAAGCATGACACAAAGGGTAGATGTGGAGCTACGAAGCAGAGGGCTCTGAGAAAGATGATCTGCAGAGGATGTCTCGCCCCATCCGGCGTAGCTCGGGGTGTCTACGATATGTTC
>JBDLIR010000199.1:0-4647 GCA_039714815.1 Actinomycetota bacterium
CCGGTAAGAAGATCGAGTCCGAACCCCAGGATCGCACTGTTGCGTGCTCCTTCTGCCTCCTGGTGTGCCGAATCTGCTGTCCGCACGGCGTCGTCGTAAGCGCGCTTTGCCTTCCGGAACCGAGCTTCGTACTTGTCCCGTTGCCCTGCGATCGCTTCGTCTGCCCGATCTGAGGCAACTGCTCCGAGACGAAGGACGAACTCGGATTCGGACTCGTCCGGACGCGACACGGTGCGCAGAGCCTTGTTGCGGAACACAACGAGCGTCTCCTCGCGATCGAGGTGCTTCTTCAGATCCGACTTGAGTGTTCTGAAGTATGACGACTGTGAGAGGGGAGCGTCGGGGGAGACGAATGGCAGGTCGAACTCCGTCTCAACGAAGTCACGAGCGTCGTGGTCGACTTCCGCGAGGTTGTCGGCATCGAAACGTTCGGTCACGGGATGCAGCACCGCCTCCCATGTCTCCTCATGGTCGATACCGGCCCTTGTCTCGTCGAACCTGAGGTTCACGGTGAACGCGATGCCGGCCTCGTAGTGGTCACCGCCACTCGAGTACCCGACGTCATCGGCCCAGGTGGCGGCAGGATGGAGTGACGCTGAGGCGACGCCATCAGCGATCTGTGGCGCATACGACTCGACGGGTGTGGTGGCCGGTGCATCCGCGGCCTCATCGGGTGGAGCCTGCTGTTTCGCTGCAAGCCTTTCGGGGCCGGTCACACGCGTGATCTCCTCGCGTGTCATCGGCCCCCGCAGATATGACATCGCCCACCGCGTGGTGAAGATCTCCGGTGCTTTCTCCCTCGTGTTGTGCAAGAGGAACACGCGCTTGGAGAGGCCTGAGATCCTGTCATCGATCTCCGCCGTGTCGACGTCGCCTGAAGCCGTGGAGAGGGCTTCAACGATGCGCGCCTTGTCCCGCTCGGTCTGGAGGCGTCCGATGCACCAGGTGCCGGCATTCGACATTGCCTTGTAGTCGAGATCGACGGGATTCTGCGTGGATAGCAGCAGACCGACTCCGAACGCTCGTGCCTGCTTGAGCAGCGTGAGGATCGGCTTCTTCGACGGAGGCTCGGCGGTGGGGGGCACGTACCCGAACACTTCGTCCATGTACACGAGAGCGCGCAACTCTCCGCTTCCGGCCTGTGCCCGCATCCACGTGATGACCTTCGAGAGCACCATCGTGACGATGAACTGACGCTCGGTGTCGGTGAGATGGGCGACATAGAGGATCGACGCCTGGGGCTTGCCGTCATGCCACAGCAGTGACTCGACATCGAGCGGAACTCCATCTATCCACGATGCAAACGACGGCGATGCGAGCAAACCGTTCAGCTTCATGGCGAGTGCCATGCGATCCTTCTGTGGGAAGAAGGCGTCAACCTCGAAGACGCCGAGCTTGCGTATCGGTGGCGTGGCGATCTGCCCGATGAGTGTCGCGATGTCGAGGGACTCCCCCTTCCGCCAACTGTGTTCGACGAGATTTGAAATCAGGATGTGCTCTCTCGAGGAGATCGGATCGGCATCGATGTCGACGAGGCCGAGCAGTCCGCTGACGAATCCCTCGATCTCGTCCCGCATCGTCTCAGCGTCGGTGTCCCACGACAGATCCGGGGCGGCGAGGCTCCCGATGACATTGAGCGGGACGCCGGCATCTGAACCCGGCGTGTAGATCGTCATGTCAACGTCTGAGCGCAGCGCTTCGATCTCGTTCCCCGATAGGTCCCAGGACCCGAGTCCTTTCTTCCACTTCGCTGCTTCGTGTTCCGCTTCCTGTCGCGGGGTTCGGCCGTCCTTAGCTGCGGCCGTCCTGTCGATCCATGGCTCGAAGTCATCGGGCGCGAGGTCGGGGAACGCAAGAAGCAGGTTCGTCATGTCCCCCTTGGGGTCGATCACGATCACCGGAACCTTGTTGCGAAGTGCTTCCTCCAGATAGATGATGCCGAGTCCGGTCTTCCCCGAACCCGTCATGCCGACGATGACGCCGTGTGTTGTGAGATCCGAAGGATCGTACGTCGTCGTGTCGCGACCGATCCGTTCCCCATCTGCGTCTACTGGACCGCCAATGTAGAAATCCATGGAGCCAACGTACTACGTGGTACGTACTACGTTTTTCGCGCCCTGCTCTATTCCGTGTTGGGGTCGTCGAACGATGCGTCGTCGAGGAGGACTCGCGCTGCCCAGCCGATGGGGTCGGTGAGTTCTCCCAGGCGCGGCATGTTCGTGGGGTCCTCCCACACCTTGTCGAGAGCGGCGTCGCCCCATCGTTCCACGACATCGTCACAGAACTGTCTCGCATCGATCGCACGATGGCGTTCGAGTGCGAGGCCCGCGAATTGTTGGAGGAACTGCTCTGCCTGGTTCGGTTCGGTTCTGCGGCGGTTGTAGGCGGTTTCGATTCGCTCGATGCTCGGCACGAGGTCGATACCTGCGATAGCGACGACGCGATCGGCGTACCCCTCGATGAAAGCTGTGAACGCCTGAAGGTCGGCGAGACGCTCTGGATCTGATATCCCCTTGATCATCCCGGACGCATCTTCTTCATCGCCGAACATCCGCTGGAGTTCAGCGGGGTCTCCCATCGCTCCCGAGAGCTTGCCGAGCAAGTCGCTCGCATCGATGTCCACGGTCTCGTAGAACGTCTCGACGAGTTCCACGAACCGCCCCCTGATCCACTCGATCGACATGATCCGGTGAAAGGCGACTTCGTGGAGAGCGGCCCAAAGCCTGACCTGCCGGTGGTCGACTCCGTGATCGATTGCGAAATCATCGAGATTCGGGACGATCACATAGGGGCGGTCATGGTCCATGGCGGGGATGCCCGTATCGAACTGGCCGAGCGCGCGGTGGGACATGAACCCGACCATCGTTCCCGCCTGGATCCCGAGCAGCGCAGGCCCGAGCGGTGCGAGCATGGACTCCATGCCTGCTCCACCCATTCCCGGGATCTGGGCAGACCCTGTCAGATCGCTGAACTTTGATGCGAGGGGCTCGACGAGAATCCTGAACGACTGTTGATTCTCGGCTGCCCACGTTGCACGGTCTGTCGGGTTGAGCTCTCCGGCGGCCGGTGACGGCAGCGATGTGAGCGTCGAGATCCTGACCTCGGCAACGTGAGCGAGTTCGCGGTATTCCTCGGCAACAGACGGTTCAACGGGCTCGGGTTGGCCTGAGAGGCTCTTGGTCACCTCTCTTGCGAGCTTCCAGTTCACCGGCCCCGAGGACTGGAGCATCTTGAACAACTGTTCGAAGATGCCTTCGTCGTCCATGCCGTACATTGAGGTCAGCCTCCGAACTCTGAGGGTCGTTGTCCGAGCACGACAGCGAAAGCCTGTGGTTCACCGTCTCGAATGATGCCGAACTCGACTTCGTCCCCTACACGGTAGAGGCGCACTGCAAGGATCAGGTCGGTCTGGTTGCTGATCTCCTTGTCTCCGATGCGTACGATGATGTCTCCAGGCAGGAGTCCTGCCTGGCCGGCAGCAGAGTCAGTTCCTTCGATCGTCTGAATGTCGGATCCTGCGGGGATGGTCGCACCGTCGGTCGCCTCATCGAAGTACGTCCCGATCGTCACGCCGAGGAAGGGGTGCTGTACATCGCCGTGCTCGATGATCTCGTCCGATATCCGGGTTACGAGTTCGACGGGGATCGCATAGCCGATGCCCTCAGGGCCAGCCTGGGACACGCCGATCGCTGACGTGATGCCGACGAGGGCGCCATCAGCGTTGACAAGGGCCCCTCCGGACGATCCGCTGTTGATGGCTGCATCCGTCTGGATCATGCCGTGGAGAAAGTCGGTCGCTGAGAAGTCGACGCGGCGGTCGAATGCCGAGATGATCCCGACGGAGACGGAGGCGCCGCCCTCCTGCCCCAGCGGATTGCCGATGGCGATCGCCGGGTCTCCGAGGTCGAGGTCGTCGGATGAACCCACATCGATCGGTACCAGGTTCTCTGCAGAGATCTCGAGGACGGCGATGTCGGTCAGCTCGTCGCTTCCGACGAGTTCAGCCGAGTACATCCTTCCGTCTTCGAACTCGACGCGGTAGTCGGTTGCCCCGTCGATGACGTGATGGTTCGTGAGGATGAACCCGTCTCTGGATACGACGACGCCCGAGCCCGACCCGACGCCGATCGGACCGTCTTCGCCTTCGGTTCCGTTCTCAAAGACGGTGATCGTGACGATCGAAGGAACGACCTTCGCTGCGACGGCCGTCGGGTTGATGGCGCTTCCGAGATCGTTGATGATCTGCGTTGTAACAGCAGGTATCGGGATCGTTGCAGCAGCCTCGGAGGTCTCGGCGGCCGTTGTCGTTGGCGCTTCCGTCTGGTCGAAAGTCCCTGTCGCTGCCAGGACCCCGATGGTCACGGCCGCCCCCACAACGCCAGCGGCGAGTGCGCCGAGGAGGAACGGGACGCCGCCGCGCTTCTTCCCTGTCGGTTCGGGTCGCTCTATTCGCTCGGAGACGGACATCGGGCGTGGCGGAGTCTCTGCAACGCCGTAGTAGTCGTCATAGTCGAACGCCACCGTTTGCACAGGATCGGAGCCGCTGTCCGCCATCCGCTCTCCACTCTCCGCCTGATAGCTGACGGCTGACGGCTGATAGCTCTCTTCTGGCTGTTGGCTGTCGCCTGTGAGCTGTGGGCCGTCTTC
>JBDLIR010000200.1:0-4644 GCA_039714815.1 Actinomycetota bacterium
CGCGGTTGCCGGTGAGTTCCCTGAGGAGCGGTCTTGAATCTAGTGATGTTTCCACGTCGATACCGTAGCTGTCCGGTGTGACAGGTTCTCAGGTTCGCGATGGTGTGGCGGGTCTGTCAGGCCCCGGAACCGACCGCAGGTGTCGGCGTCAGGACGAGGGTATCTCTACGGGCAGGGAGTGGCGAGAAGGTGCGCCCCGTTTGTGAACTTGCAGCCGAACTCCGGGTCCGCGACAGCCGCGGGGTCGAGCCAATCGTCACCGTCAGGCTTGATCCCCGTGTCCACCCAGGTCACGAGGTCGAGGAAGGCCGTACTGAACTCCTCCGGCGTGAAGCCACAGTGGCTCACTCCACGAATGGCGCGCTGCACGAGGAGGTCACTTGCTCCATTGGCTGCCACCTCTGAGGCATACACGATCTCATTGTGGACCGGTACGAACAGGTCGCCGAGGTTGTGGAGTGTCAGGACAGGCACCTCGATATCGCCGGTGATCACCGGGACCTGAGCGAGTCCTTCGGGATTCCGGGCCTGAGGGTCGGCCGCGATCCTGACCACGGAGCTGTTGAAGGCTTCCTCCGCAGGGGTAAGCGCCGGATCGATGTCGAACTGATACACCACATCGGTGTTCTCGACGGCTGAGCCCGGGGCTCGTGGCAGGGAGCCGTCTGTCGTTCCGAGGTCGAAAAGGAAGTTGCCGGGCCCGGACGCGAACTCCGGGAAGGTATTCCAGAAGAACCAGGCCTCGTCGAAGTTCGGACGGTCGCCCCCGGACCTCAGCTCGGTGAGGCTCTTCAAGTTCTGTCCGTCCGGGTTGAGGACAACTGGCCAGCCGCCGGGGACGGCCTCGAGATTCGACTTGATCGTCGGAACGGTCACGCCGATGTACTGCGGCGGGTCAACGGGGTACGTCGACGTACCGGTGCCGAGTTCCTGTGCCGCGACATTGAAATCGAGGAAGTAGTCGAACAGCTCGAAGTCGCCAAGGACTCCGCACACCGGCAACGCGCCGTCATAGGCCTTTGGATACTGCTCGATCGACACAGCAGTGATATGCCCGCCCATGGATGCCCCCGTGATGAACGTCCGATCGGGCTTATCGACGATTCCGTTGAATCTCTGCGCCAGCGCGTGCGTGTCCTGGACTCCGGTGGCAACGTCGTAGTCGTTGCGACTGTAACTCGATGCCGCCCATGCGTAACCGAGTGGTATCAGCAGCTCGCGCAGCGGATGATTGTCGACTTCGAGCTCGAGGCCCGTACCTGCGAATCCGTGGGCCCACATGACGAGGTCGCCGTTCCAGTTGTCAGGAACCTCGATGCGGTAGCCGGCACCCGAGTGCACGCCCCAGTACGCCGTTGCTCCTTCTAGCGCAGTGAAGGGGAGTTTCGTTTTGTCGATGAAGTAGTCAGGAGGAGGAGCAGCCGATGCGACAGGAACGGCGAACAGTGCTGAGAGCACTGCAACCATCGCGATAGAGAACAGACGTCGCACAAAACCCCTTGATTAGCTGCCCCGAAACATACACGATCGGCCATCAGTATTCAGGGCTTTGGCGTTGATATGGCTGATATATCAGCCATATCAACGCCAAAGCCCTAAGAATCACCAGGCGCCGCCGCCTCCGCCGCCTCCGCCACCGCCGCCTCCGCCGGAGAAGCCTCCGCCTCCGCCGGATGACGATGGTGCGGCGAACGCTCCCGTCAAGGCCGATTCGATGCCAACGAACGCGTTCTCGGTGCTGCCCCCTGAGTATCCGTGCGAGCCGTACCAGTACAGCGACGACGACGTCTCGAGTTCCGGCGGCGCGCTCAGGCGTGCCTGTTCGAGAACCTCGGTGGCCACGCCGAACCCGATCGCGTACACGAGGAGCTTGTCCCAGAGTTCGAGAGAGATCGTCGGCGCCTCTTCGAGGCGGGAGAAATCAGCGAGATACCGTCGGAATGCGTTCCAGCGGGCAGCTTCGAGCGCTCCCGCGGGTGTCCTCTTCGTCCGGACCCTCCGGAAGAACAGCACACCGGCGAGCAGGACGGTTCCGAGGATCATCCCTCCGATGATCAAGATGGCGAGTGCTGGCCCACCTGGCCTGGTGCTCACGAACCTGGGGAGGAGGAACCAGGTGATCCCGATCACCGCGGCGATGCTCACGACGAGTATGACGCCGACCGCGGTTCCCCTGGTGTCGAGAAGATTGCCACGCGTGACCGCATCGAGGACCTTCCCTTGGAAGGAGTCGTAGGTCTTTGAGTTCTTGCTGGCATCGTCGCGGATCCTGTCGCGGAACTCTGTGAGCGGTTGCGGACCCTCGTCGAGAACCCGACCGACCACGGTCAATACGGATTGTTCGAAGTCCCGGAATCCTGTCGTCTTTGTGCCGAGGGAGAGTTCGAGGTCGGTGATGGTCTCCTTCCGCAACCCACCCCACGTCGATTTCTCGATCTGAGTCGGTTGTGCATTGATCGCCCCCTTGCCGATGAGGTCGAAGAGCGTCGCCGTGAACTCCTTCTCTCCGACTCTGCCCTGTGACAGCAGTACTCCCACCTCCGCGGGCGTCAGCTCGGAGGGTGGCTCCTGCTCATACTCACGGTCGTAGGCGACCCTTGGCTCCTTGCCGTAACGCAGGTATGCGAACAAGCCGAACCCGACGCTGATGGCCAACAGCAATGCGACGCCGATCGCGAGTCCGATCGCTGCCGTTCTCGACGCTGCCTCCACACTCTGTGCAAAGGCGGTTTCCTCATCGATGATCTGCTGGAGCCCATCTCCTGTCTCGACTGTGGTCCCGGACGTCGATGTGAGGACCTCGGTTGGGAAGGCCGTGCGGATCTCGACCCAGCGTTCCGAAGGCACGTTCCTGGCCTCGAGGCTCGGTGACATACCGTCGATCCCCAGCGATGTTCCACCTTCGATGTCGTGCGGGTGACCCCACACGTACACCTCACCCTGTAATGTCTCACCTGGGAGAAACACTCTTGCGGTGACCTTGTCGACACCGACAGGCCACTGGTCTCCCCAGACCTGCATGTTGACGTCGACGACATCGTCGTACGCCGTTGCCACTCCGAACATGGTGTAGTCGAGTGTGAACGTTCTTCGTTCATCCTGGGAATCGTGGTGCCACACGACCCTCACGAAGTCGCTACCGGATGCGACCCCGTAGGTTCCCGCCGGCGATGAGCACCCGAGTTCCGTGCAACCTCCGAGTTCGTATGCACCTGTCTCGTCGGTGACCGTGAGGGATTCGATGTGCTCGCCGCTACGCAGCGGGATGTCGCGGAACGCGCCGGTGAACCCACCTGAGAAGTCGAAGGTGATCCGCTCGACGACACGGAGGGCACCGTCGTCCCTCACGACGATCGTGACATCTGCCTCAGAGATCCAGTACGACTTGGCGAGCGCCGCGGTCGCGGGAACCATCAATCCTGCAAGAGCGACGACGACCAGGACGAGCCTGGCGACCGCACGGCGGTGCATGCTAGAAACTGACTTCAGGAGCGGCATCTGCCGCGTCGACAGCGTCGTAGAACTCCCCGGCCTCGAAGCCGGTGATCGACGCGACGATGTTCGAAGGCAACTGCTGGACCGCGTTGTTGTAGGTCAGGACCGTGTCGTTGTAGATCTGGCGCGACACGGCGACCTTGTTCTCCGTTTCAGAGAGGTCTTCCTGGAGGCTTGCGAAGTTCTCCGAGGCTCGGAGTTCCGGGTAATCCTCAGCTACGGCGAAGAGCTGGCGTAGTGCCCCGGTGAGGAGATTGTCCGCCTGGGTCTGTTCGCCCGGCGTGCTCGCCGATTGTCCCGCGGCCCGTGCGGCAACGACGCGTTCGAAGGTCTCGCTCTCATGGCTTGCGTACCCTTTGACCGTCTCGACGAGATTGGGGATCAGGTCGTACCTCCTTTGGATCTGCACTTCGACGTGGCTCCACGAGGTGTCGACGCGGTTCCGCTTCGCTACGAGGCTGTTGTACGTCCGTGCGAACAGGAGCGCGATGATGACAACGATGATGACAGTGATGATCCAAACCATCCCCCAATTCTACACACACCCCTCTCACCTGGACTCTGGCGCTGATATGAACGAAATATCGTTCAAATCAGCGCCAAAGTCCTACTGCGGCCAGTCGTGGACGGAGGGGATGGTGGAGCCGGGGCCGGTGCCGTCGTCGTGGGATCGGATCCAGCGTCGGATCTCGTGTTGGGCGATGACGTCGTCCTCGTTGTATGCCAGCAGCCGGCCCTTCATCTCCTCGTCGCCTGCGAGGACATGTTCGAACCACACCTCGGATTGGCGGCCGCCGGGGTCGTCGTGACGGCCCGCCCGCGCGGTCTCGCCGCCGGGGGAGCGAACTGAGTGTTGTAGGGCGCGGAGTCCATGCCACGACGTTTCGACGCTCCTGGGCCAGCGATGCTCACGCGGTGAAGATCGTGGCTGTCCCACGGATCCTGGTTGGCGTCCGCGCTCGCTCAACTCGAGAAGACGGATGTGGTTGTGCCGTTTACGGCGCGCGTCCGGACCTATTCGGTGGAAGTGGGCCAATTCGTGCAGGCGGGCCAAAAAGTGGCGGAACTGGTGGACGATTCGCTGCTTGAGATTCACGTGCCGCTCGATTCGCGCGAAGCACAGCAATGGCTGCCGTTCAGCCAGACCGT
>JBDLIR010000201.1:0-4644 GCA_039714815.1 Actinomycetota bacterium
GTGCAGCGTCGTTGTCGAACGTCATGTCGACGTCCTGTGGTGCGATCGGGAACAGCACACCGTTGACCTCGACGGTCACGACATTCGAAAGGATCGCGCCGGTGTACTCATCGACCGCGGTCTCAGCCTCGGCCTGGGTGAGTCTGGCGACATCGACGCCTGAGATCGTTACGTTTCGTGCGACTTTGTCCGATGCCGCCGCGCTGTCGACGACATACACGGTCAACGGCAGGAGGAGGATGAGAAGCGGCACGAGGATCAGCACGAAGAGTCGGGTTTTTGGGGTTGCCATCACTGTTCCACGCATCAGTTGGTTGAAGTTCACACGAGTATATGAACGGGTCTCAGATAGCGGTCGCATTCCTGTGATGCTGGCGCTTCCGGGCTGATCGTGAGCTAGGTTCCGGGCACAGCTACCGTCCTAGCTCACGATGTCGCACACGATTCTCTCGCTCCACGCACACCCTGACGACGAGTCGTCCAAGGGCGCCGCGACTATCGCCAAACTCGTTGACGAAGGCGCCAGGGCGGTTCTCGTGACAGCGACCGGGGGAGAGGCTGGCGACGTCTTGAATCCGGCTATGAACAAACCCGAGGTTCTCAGCCGGCTTGCACAGGTGCGCGCAGAGGAACTCGCCATCGCAGCGGGCATCATCGGGTACGACACCGTGGAGATGCTCGGATTCCGTGACTCCGGTATGCCTGAATCCCCGGATAACGGGCGGCCTGACGCATTCTGCAACCAGGATTTCGAGCAAGTTCTCGAAAGGGTCGTCGCCATCGTGCGCCGTGAACGTCCTTCCGTCGTCTTCGGGTACGACGCCCACGAGTTCTACCCGCACCCTGACCATCTGCGAATCCACGAACTGACGGTCCAGATAGCCGCCGCTGCCGCGGACGCCGAGCGGTTCCCCCATGCTGGTGAGCCGTGGGCGATCTCGGAGGTCTACGCCCCGATCTTCACGAGTTCACGGATCACGACGCTGCATGACGCGATGCTCGAGCGCACAGGTGATTCGCCGTTCGCCGGGTGGCTCGACAGGCTCGATGGCTACACCGATCCGAAACGGCGGACGATGCGCTGCGACGTCACCGGATACATAGAACGCGGTCGTGATGCGCTCCGTGCCCACAGGACACAGGTCGACCCGGATGGCTTCTGGTTCAAGGTACCCACCGACGTCGTGGAGTCCGTGTACCCGTGGGAGGACTTCGAACTGATGTACACGAGACTGCCATGGAACGGGGAGGAACCGGAACTGTTCAAGGGCATAGACCGATGAATCCCATGGTGTCAGCGGCACATCTGCTGGAATGCGGTTGATGGAACAGGTGCAGACTTTGCGTACGGTGCTCAGGGATGTCCCCCTGCCGTTGCTCACCCCGGATGCTGCCAGGGTGCTCGACGGCGTCTTCTCGTCTCTCGAGATCATCGAGCGGTCAGAAGATGAGAGCCCTGTCGTTGTGCTCGTCGGCCCGACCGGTGCAGGCAAGTCGTTCGTATTCAACTCGATCGTCGGTGCAGATGCATCACCCGAAGGGGTTCTGAGACCCACGACGTCCTCGATCATCATCGGCGGTGAACCGTCTGTGCGCATCACCGAGCACCTACCACATGCAGAGATCGGCCCGAGAGCCGATATCGGTATCACGCTCGTCGACACGCCGGCGCTGGACGGAGATTCTCTGGGCTCTGCGGACCTGGTCGCGCTCGCTGACCTGGTTGTGCTTGTCGTGTCACCCATTCGCTACGCAGATGCTTCGGTGTGGGCGCTATGGGAGAAACTCGACCCATCGAGAGCCATGCTGGTACTCAATCGCGTGTCGACAACCGGTGATGAAGCCGCTGATCTGCTCACTTCGGTAACCGAACTGTTCGGGAAGGAACCGTACGTCGTCGACGAAAGCGGTGGGGGGTCAGCGTCGATCACCGACCACATTTCAGAGCTGATCCCGATGTCACGCCCGGAACTCGTGGCGGCGATCATGACCCGGGCGGCGAGCGCGGGCGCGAAGTTCATCGTGCGGGAGGTGACCAGCGCTGCCCCGGACATCGGGAAGGTCACCGGCGCCGTCGATGGTGTCCCCGATTGTGTCGCCGACGCCTCGCGATACGACGTCCAGGTTTCGTGGGACGGAACGCGCGACGAGATCGTTGCACGCACGGCTACCTACATCCGCGACCGCGACGATGACATCGTCCGCGGCTCGGGAGCCGATCTGGCAGAACGCGTCCTGGAATCGATCGAGCCGTGGGATGGAACCAATCTGTCTGCGGCTCTCGATGCTTGGCGTGACCGATGTGTGTCGGTGTTCTCTGACGCTGCATCCGTTCGGTGGCGCCGGTCGAACGCGAGGCAACTGATCGAGCAGTTCTCCTGGAAGACGGCGATCAACCCTGCGATCGTCGCACCGACGCGATTCTTGCGCATCATGGGGTCGAAACTGGACGAGGTGACCAGCCAGATGCGATCTGATCTCGAGACCGTCGTGTGCGAAAGCGTCGATGCACGCGTGGGAGTGTGGCGAGCGACACTTGACGGATTCGGCGACTATCAGCCAGGCGGCCTGGCATCGGCTTCGGACGCTATCGAGATCCAGCGGAACGTACGTGACTGACCTGTTCTCGCTCCTCGATCTCGCTGATCTCGCAGTGGCCCGGTGCGAGGGTGTCCTCGACGAACCGGACAGGGCCGAGATCGCAGGTACCACAGCGCGGTTGCGTGCACGAGGCGGATACGTCGGTGATGTCGTCGTTGTCGCACTTGCAGGCGCGACCGGCTCCGGCAAGTCATCGATCCTCAACGCACTCGTGTCTGAACGCCTCGCACCCGTTGGCGTGGTGCGTCCGACCACGATGGCAGCCACAGCCGTGGTTCCAGCAGGATCCGACTCGGACTTCAGCAGGCTCATAGCAGCGTTGAATATCGACCAGGTGGTCGCATCCGAGGCGTTGACCACGACGATCCTGGTCGATCTTCCAGACTTCGACAGCATCGAGACAGCCCACAGACACATCGTCGAGCGCGTGCTGCCGACCGTGGACGCTGTTCTGTGGGTGTTCGATCCGGAAAAGTACGCCGACCGTATCGTCCATGAGGCGTTCCTGTCCCCGATGGCGCCGTATGAGGATCAGTTCATCTTCATCCTCAACCAGGTGGACCGACTCGGCAGCGCGGCAGAACCGGTCCGTGATGACCTCGAGTCGAAGCTCTCCGAACACGGTTATCACGACCCGGAGGTCCTGCAATCAGTGGCCGCAGGAGTGATCCAGATCGAGAGTGTGGTCGACGCTATCGCGGGACGTTTCAACACGAAATCCACAGCGCTCGCAAAAGCGGCTCTCGACCTTCGCCTTGGCGCGAACACGGCATGGGAGCGGGCAGCGGGCAGTCCCGAAAGCGATTATGGCGTCGACCCCGATGATCGTGCCCTTGCCAGGGCCACTTTCGTGTCGTTGGGCGTTGATGCCTACGATTACTGGCACTCGATCGAGAGAGGGCGAGATGCTAGACACGGTGGTTGACGCGCTGTCACAGTTCTGGGATCAGAACAACACTGAGATCATCCGCTCCGTCGGCATCTTTGTCGGTGCACTGATCGTTATCTGGCTCCTCCGGCGTTCGGTCAGGCAGTGGCACCGGCGCGTCGTCTTGCGACTTGAGGGATCCCACGCCCACGACGAACGCGAAAAGGCACAGCGTCTCAGGACCCTCTCGGGCGTGACGATGGTCATAATCACGATCGCCGTGTGGTTCATCGTGATCCTCACGATCATGGGCATCTGGGGGATCCCCATGACCCCGTTCCTCGCGGTAGGGACGACCATCGGGATAGCGGTCGGCTTCGGTGCCCAGGACGTCGTGAGAGACATCATTGCGGGCTTCCTGATCTTGCTGGAGGATCAGTACTCCGTGGGTGACGTCGTGAACATCGCAGACGTGGGCGGAACCGTCGAGAAGATCAACCTTCGGACGACCGTCCTTCGCGACATCGATGGCAACGTCCATCACGTTCCCAACGGGCAAGTTCGCGTGGCGTCGAACATGACGTCCGCGTTCGCCAGATACGTTGCCGACATCTCGATCTCTTACGACGCCGACATCGACGTTGCGATGGATGTCATCACCGATACCGCCACATCAATGGCTCAGGAGGACCGTTGGCAGGCTGCCTTCCTCAAGGAGCCGGAGATGCTCGGCGTCAACGAGCTCGGTGACTCTTCCGTGACGATCCGCTTGCTGCTGACTGTCGCGACCGAACAGCGGTGGGCCATCAAACGCGAGTTCCTCAAACGCGTCAAGATCGCCCTCGACGCGGCAGGCATCGAGATCCCGTACTCCTACCTCAACGTGGTGATGAAGCAGGACGGGTGAAGCAGCGTAGATCGTAAATCGTAAATCGCCAGAAGTCGGAAGTCGGAAGCCCCCTCCGACCTCGCTGCGCTCGGCCACCTCCCCCGACTTCGTCGAGAGAGGGAAGCAGCTTTCCTTCTCTCCCTCAGCTTGCTGGGGGAGATGTCGAGGAACGAGACAGAGGGGGCTCTTGAGGAAGCCGTCATCGGAAGAGGCGTTCTTCGACCGTAGACCGTGAACCTTCCGTCCGCCTAGTCTGGAAACACCACAAGGAGGCACTCACCATCAC
>JBDLIR010000202.1:0-4641 GCA_039714815.1 Actinomycetota bacterium
GTGATGGCGACGATCCTGCGCGGCTCGGTGACGTACTCGGACGCGTCATGAAACCCGGCCTTCTGGCGCTTGCCGACGGATCGGTCTTCAGAGGCGTATCCGTCGGCGCGCCGGGGGTAGCTACCGGCGAGGTCGTGTTCAACACGGCGATGACCGGTTACCAGGAGATCGTGACCGATCCCTCCTATGCAGGGCAGGTGGTCACCTTCACATCACCTCACATCGGCAACTACGGAACGTCGGGGCTCGATGACCAGGGAGATGCGGTGCATGCCCGCGGCGTCATCGTGCGATCCATGGCTGGAACCTCGTCCTCGTGGCGTGCCGAACGCCCGCTGGCAGACTATCTCACGACGCGGGGCGTGGTCACGTTGAGCGACGTGGACACACGGAGGCTGACGCGACATGTGGTACGGCTGGGTTCGATGCCCGCAGCGCTCGGATCTGATGTCGACGAAGGCGAACTCGTCGACATGGCCCGCGGCGCACCGGTGATGACAGGCCAGGACCTGGTCGCCACGGTCACCACAGACACCGTCTACCGGATGCCGGCAGACGGCAACGTCGGAACGGTCGTCGTGTACGACTTCGGTGTCAAGCGCGACATCCTCACAGCGTTCACGTCGAGGGGCGTGTCGGCGATCGTCGTTCCCGCTTCCACACCGGCTGGAGATGTGCTCGCGATGAAGCCCGACGGGGTGTTCCTCTCCAACGGCCCGGGAGACCCCGAACCGCTGACGGCATCCACCACAGCTGTGCGCGAGATGCTCGGTGCGGTGCCGATCTTCGGTATCTGCCTCGGCCACCAGATCCTCGGTCTCGCACTCGGGCTGAGCACGTACAAGCTCCCGTTCGGCCATCACGGTGGGAACCATCCTGTGCGGCGTCTCTCTGACGCAACGGTGTCGATCACGGCACAGAACCACGGGTTCTCTGTGAATTTCGACGCACCGTCCGACAGCGACGTCACAAGCGGAACCCGTATGCGTGCTCCGACGTCGATCGAGACCGAGTTCGGAACGGTCATCGAAACCCATCAGAATCTCAACGACGCTACCAACGAGGGCCTGGCGTGTCACGAGGCCATGGCTTCCTCGGTGCAGTTCCACCCGGAAGCTGCCCCAGGGCCACGGGACGCGATGGGCCTGTTCGACGAATTCTCGGCTGTGGTCGGCGCCCATGCCTAGACGCACCGATATCGAATCGATCCTCGTCATCGGGTCCGGCCCCATCGTCATCGGACAGGGCTGCGAATTCGACTACTCGGGGACACAGGCGGTCAAGGCCCTCAGATCACTCGGATTCAGGGTGATACTCGTCAACTCCAACCCCGCAACCATCATGACGGACCCGGGCATGGCCGACGCAACCTACGTGGAACCGATAACCGCTTCGACGGTGGCTGCGATCATCGAGAAAGAACGCCCCGACGCTCTGCTCCCGACCCTGGGCGGACAAACAGCGCTGAACGTCACCATGGAGATGGGAGAAGCAGGCGTATTCGCCATGTACGACGTCGAGGTGATCGGCGCTTCGCTTTCAGCGATCGAAGCCGCCGAGGACCGGGGAAAATTCAAGACGATCATGGAGGACGCAGGCATCGCCACGACGCGGGCGCACTACGTCACCTCTCACGAAGCCGCAGACCTCGCTCTCGAGGACCTGGGATTGCCGGTGATGATCAGGCCAAGCTACATACTCGGCGGCGGCGGAACGGGCATCGCACACACCCTGGAGGACTTCGCAGAGGTCGTGGCGAGAGGCCTCGCCGCGTCGCCCATCGGTGAGATCCTGATCGAGGAATCCATAGCCGGATGGAAGGAGTTCGAACTCGAGGTGATGCGCGACAGAGCAGACAACGCGGTCATCGTCTGCTCCATCGAGAACCTCGACCCGATGGGGGTCCATACCGGCGACAGCATCACTGTTGCGCCGGCCATGACGCTGTCCGATCGCGAGTACCAGGACATGCGCGACGAAGCGATCGAATGCCTGCGTGCGATCGGAGTCGAAACGGGAGGGTCGAACGTTCAGTTCGCTGTGGACCCGGAGAACGGTCACCGCGTGATCATCGAGATGAACCCCAGAGTTTCGAGATCTTCAGCACTTGCTTCCAAAGCGACGGGATTCCCGATCGCAAAGATGGCCGCGCTCCTTGCAGTCGGCCTCACACTCGACGAGATCACGAACGACATAACCAAGGCGACACCCGCCTCGTTCGAACCCGCCCTCGATTACGTCGTCGTCAAGATCCCGCGGTTCGACTTTGCGAAGTTCCCCTCTGTGGCACCTGTGCTCACGACCGCGATGCAGTCTGTCGGTGAGGCGATGGCCATCGGGCGCACCTTCAGCGAGGCGCTCCAGAAGGCGCTGAGGTCGCTCGAAACAGGTCGCCTCGGCCTCAACGCCGACCCTGCTGAAGCCTCCCTTCGATCAGAACCGATCGAAGCCCTCGCCGAGAGGGTGGCCACCCCGTCACCTGAACGGATCTTCGCCGTTGCTGAAGCCCTGCGGAGAGGCCAAACACTCGAATGGGTCGCTGAACTGTCGGCGATCGACATCTGGTTCCTTGCGGCGATGGCCGAGATCGTCGCGATCCGCAGGGATATCGAAACCGGCCCCTTGAGCGACGATCTGCTCAGAACAGCAAAGCGGTCGGGATTCTCCGACGGCCAGATCGCCTATCTGAGCGATTCCACACAAAGCGAGATCCAGGCCAGGCGTATCGATGCCTCGATCGGGGTCACCTACAAGACGGTCGACACCTGCGCAGGGGAGTTCGATGCGACGACGCCGTACTTCTACTCGACCTATGAGGAGGAGTCTGAGGCACACGTCGCGGGCAGCAACACGGTGATGGTCCTCGGCTCAGGCCCGAACCGTATCGGCCAGG
Source organism: Actinomycetota bacterium (assembly GCA_039714815.1). GTDB lineage: Bacteria > Actinomycetota > Acidimicrobiia > Spongiisociales > UBA5794 > JAMBLL01. The sequence goes on from JBDLIR010000202.1 coordinate 2,894, forward strand.
GCATCGAGTTCGATTACTGCTGTGTGCATGCCGCTTTCGCACTCGACGAGGCCGGGTACGAGACCGTCATGGTCAACTGCAATCCCGAGACCGTCTCGACGGACTACGACACGTCGACACGGCTCTACTTCGAACCGCTGACCGCCGAGGACGTGCTCGCGATCGTCGAGGTGGAGAAACCCCTGGCCGTGATCGTCCAGCTCGGAGGCCAGACTCCCCTCGGTCTCGCCCACACGCTCGCTGATGCAGGAGTTCCGATCGCCGGTACGGCTCCGGACGCGATCGACATGGCTGAAGACAGGGACCGGTTCGCGAAGCTGTGCGCATCGACGGGCATCCCGCAACCCCCCAACGGCATCGCCCACGCGCCAGATGAGGCCTACACGGTGGCGGACAGGATCGGGTTCCCCGTCCTCGTGCGACCTTCGTACGTTCTCGGCGGGCGTGCGATGCGGATCATCTACTCGGTCGAGGAACTCTCACGCTACCTCTCTGACCTCTACAGCGGCACAGGCGCAACGGAACTCGACCTGTCGCGGTCACCACTGCTAATCGACAGGTTTCTGGAATCAGCGATCGAGGTCGATGTCGACGCACTGTTCGACGGGTCTGAGTGTTACATCGCCGGCGTTATGGAGCACGTCGAAGAAGCAGGCGTGCACTCGGGTGACTCTGCATGCGTGATACCACCTGCGACCCTGTCGGCATCGATCGTCGATGAGGTGATCGCCAATACATATGCCCTTGCGGAGGGCCTCGGCGTGTGCGGTCTCATCAACATCCAGTTCGCCGTCCAGGGCTCCGACGTGTACGTGCTCGAGGCAAACCCGAGGGCATCAAGAACCGTCCCGTTCGTTTCCAAGGCGACCGGTATTCCGATCGCCAAGCTCGCAACCCGCGTCATGATGGGGGAGAGCATCGCCGATCTGCGCCTTGCCGGTGACCTTCCCGCCGCAACACCCGAACTTCCGTACACGGCGATCAAAGAAGCGGTGCTCCCATGGGGTCGGTTCCCTGACGAGGACACGATGCTCGGTCCGGAGATGCGTGCAACAGGCGAGGTGATGGGCGTCGGTCAGGACATCAACGCGGCGTTCGCTAAGGCTCTGCGCGGCGCCGGACATACCGTGCCAGGTGGAGGGAGCGTCTTCCTGTCGCTTGCTGACAAGGACAAGTCGAGGGGCAAGGACATCGCGGTCGTGCTCCAGCTTCTCGGATTCGAGATCTATGCCACGACGGGAACGGCGACCTTTCTTCAGAGGCACGGTGTCGACACGACCCATGTGGACAAGGTCGCAGAGGGTCCGTTGAACGCCGTCCGATTGATCCAGGACGGATCCATCGACCTGGTGATCAACACCCCGGCCGGTGGCAAGGCCAGGGGCGACGGTCTCCTGATCAGGCGAACGGCGACCAGGCACGGCATCGTCTGTGTAACGACCGCGTCGGGGGGAATGGCGTTGGTCCTGAGCATCATGGCAGCACGGGGAGCCACCGAGTCCGTCGTGCCGCTGCAAGAGCATCACGCTGCGGTGGTCCCATGATGCCCCATCTCGGAGTAGAGCTTGGACCTGCTGCCCTGTCGTCACCGCTGATCGCAGCCTCAGGAACCGTCGGATCGGTGGTCGAGTTCGCACAGGTGGTCGATTTCTCTCTGTACGGCGCGGCGGTGGCAAAGTCGGTTGCGCCCGAACCTTGGAAGGGGCGGATACCTCCACGGATCGCCCCAACCGACGGAGGCATGCTCA
>JBDLIR010000203.1:0-4640 GCA_039714815.1 Actinomycetota bacterium
GCAGGCCTGGGCCTCCTCGGCTTCGCTGTCGGTGTGTGGTTCTTCAAGGATGTCCTCGGACTCGATGAGGACTGGGTCAACATCGTGACGGCCATCGGTCTCGGCGGTTCTTCGATCGCTCTGTTCGCCCGTGTCGGGGGTGGCATCTACACCAAGGCTGCCGATGTTGGCGCCGACCTCGTCGGGAAGGTCGAAGCCGGTATACCCGAGGACGACCCGCGAAACCCGGCAACGATCGCTGACAACGTTGGAGACAACGTCGGCGACGTCGCAGGTATGGGTGCCGACCTCTTCGAGTCGTACGTCGGTTCGTTGATCGCACCTATCGCCTTCGCAGCGATCGTTTTCGCAGGCCAGGCCTTCCTTCCCCAGTTGATCGTCTACCCGTTGATGATCGCCTCTATCGGCATGGGAGCGTCGATCATCGGTTCGTTCCTGGTCAAGCCGAAGGGTGAGAACCTCGCCAAGGCGCTCCACACGGGAACCCTTTCTGCGGCAGGGATCACTGTCGTCGGCGTCGCTGTCTTGACGCCGCTGATGTTCAACGACATCGAAGGTGTCGAAAACTCCTGGGGACTGTTCGGTGCCGTGATCGTGGGTCTCGCTGTAGGGATGTTCGTCGGGAAGATCTCTGAGTGGTACACATCGGATCACTTCAAGACCGTCAAGGACATCGCCCGCCAGTCAGAGACCGGGCCGGCCACCGTGGTTCTCGCAGGTATCGCCGAAGGAAAGAAGTCCGCGGCGTTCTCTGTGATCGTCGTCGCCATCGGTATGGGTGCGGCGTACTGGGCCGGAGACTGGGCGATCGAAGGAGGGGGCATCTACGGCGTCGCCATCGCGGCGATCGGCGTGCTGTCCACACTCGGCATCACGATCTCGGTCGATGCGTACGGCCCGATCGCCGACAACGCAGGCGGTATCGCCGAGATGGCCGAACTGGACCCCGAGGTCCGCGAGGCGACAGACCAACTCGACTCCCTCGGCAACACTACGGCCGCGGTTGCGAAGGGCTTCGCCATCGCATCGGCTGCAGTCACGGCACTTGCACTGTTCTTCACCTTCGCACAGGCCGTAGGCGTCGAAGGGTTCGACATCCTCGAGATCGAGGTCGTCGTCGGCCTGTTCCTCGGAGGGATGTTCCCGTATCTGTTCGCTGCCATGACGATCCAGGCCGTTGGCCGTGCCGCGTTCCAGATGATCGAGGAGGTCCGGCGACAGTTCCGCGACATCCCCGGCCTGCGCGAAGGCAAGCCCGGTGTCGTTCCCGAGTATGCCAAGTGTGTGGACATCTCCACGAAGGCATCACTGCGTGAGATGATCATCCCCGGCGCCATGGCTGTCGCCTTGCCGCTCGTCATCGGGTTCATCAGCGTCGAGATGCTCGGTGGCCTCCTCGCCGGTGCACTCATATCCGGGTTCCTCCTTGCGATCTACATGGCGAACGCCGGCGGTGCGTGGGACAACGCCAAGAAGTTCATCGAGGCAGGCGCCTTCGGCGGCAAGGGATCTGACGCCCACAAGGCGGCGGTCGTCGGTGATACGATCGGAGATCCGTTCAAGGACACGTCGGGCCCTGCGATGAACATCGTGATCAAGGTCATGACGATCGTGTCGTTGATCTTCGCATCCGCCTTCGTCAGCTCCGGCGGAATCCTGTGAAATCAGCCAACAGCTGACAGCTCACAGCTGTTGGCTGATAGCCGATAGCCGTTGGCTGTGAGCTGATGGCTGTAGGCTGCTTGCTATGAAGATCTTCATCGTTGGGGCCGGGGCGGTCGGGTCCTATCTCGCTGAGAGACTCTCGTACGAGGGCCAGGACGTCGTGATGATCGAATCCGACCCTACCCGTGCCGCCGCCGCGCAGGCAGAGATCGACTGCCTGGTCGTCAACGGCAACGGGGCGTCTGTGGAGACGCTCAAGCGTGCGGGACTCAAGGATGCCGATCTGCTCATCGCGGTGAGCTCGTCCGATGCGGTCAATGTGCTCGCCTGCGCGGCAGGGACAAAGCTGAACGTCCCGAGGAAAGTTGCCAGGGTCGAGGACCCGCAACTCAAAGCTGAGGTCGAGGCGCTCGGTGTGGATCTCGTGATCGACCCGGACGAAGCAGCGGCACGCGAACTTCTCAGGCTCGCCGAGAGCGGCGGTATCGCCGAGAGCATCGAGTTCGCTGGCGGTGAACTCGTGCTGCTCGGAGCCCACGTAGACGCCGGAGCGAAGTTCATCGGCCACACGCTTGCAGAGCTACGCGACATGGTGACCGGTTGGGACTGGCTCGTTGTCGCCACGATCAAGCACGGCTTGACAACGATCGCACGCGGATCGACGGTTATCCATGCGCGTGACCACGTCCTGATCATGGCACACAGGAACGGGATCGCCGAGGCATACGAATGGCTGGAACTCTCGAGCGCCCCCGCGGAGAAGGCGATGGTTCTCGGAGCCACTCGCCTGGCACGTCTTACCTCTCAGTTGCTTGCCGACTCCGGGATCCACACAACGCTGATCGACGGTGACGCAGCGAGATGCCGCGCCATGGCAGAGGCGGTGCCCGATGTCGTGACCGTTTGTGGCGACATCACCGACCCGAAGGTGCTCATCTCGGAAGGTGTCGCGTCCGCTGACACGGTGATGGCACTCTCTGGATGGGACGGCGAGAACGTCCTCGGCGCTCTGGCTTCCAAAGCCCTCGGTGCGAAGGAGTCGATTGCCCGCTTTTCGAGAACCGAGCTTGTGAGCCTGGTGACGGGTGAAGGCATCGATGCAGCGGTGAGCTCGCGGATGTCCGCAGCGAACGAGATACTCCGGTTCGTGCGCCGCGGTGTGATACATTCCGTTGTCACGTTCGCCGACTCCGACGCTGAAGCCATCGAACTCGAGATCGGCCCGGACAGTGACGCCATCGGCAAGACGGTCGCCCAGTTGCACTTGCCGCACTCCATGATCATCGGAGGAGTGCAGCGCGGTGAGACGGCCGTTGTCCCGCGGGGAGATACGGCGATCGAAGCAGGTGACCATCTCATCGTGATCACGTTGCCGGAGACCATCGGCCTCGCCGAGAAGCTCTCAGGCTGACGTCATGTCGTGGCGACACCTGCTCCACGTCGTCGGTGCCGTCCTCGGTGCATTGGGCGTAGCGATGCTCGGGTCGGTTGGTGTCGCAGGGATCTATCGCGAGTGGAGTGAACTCCCTGGATTGACCGCAGCAGCGCTCATCACCATGCTCACCGGCTACCTGCTGTGGCGCAGATTCGATCGACCGGGAGAGCTGAGCACCCGCGAGGGATTCGCAGCCGTCGGGCTGGCCTGGTTTGCGTTGACGCTCTTCGGCTCTCTGCCGTACCTGTTGACAGGCGAGATCAACAACTTCACGGATGCGATCTTCGAGGCGGCCGCTGGCATCACGACGACGGGGGCGTCCATCGTTCCCGATCCAGGGATGCTTTCACACGGCGTCGTGTTCTGGCGATCCCTGACTCAATGGATCGGTGGCATGGGGATCATCGTGCTGTCGATCGCGATCCTCCCTCTCCTCGGTATGGGCGCCGTCCAGCTTGCAAGGGCGGAGTCCCCCGGACCGATGCCGGACAGGCTCACCCCCCGATTCCGTGAAACGGCGAAGCGGCTGTGGTTCGTGTACGTGGGGCTCACGCTCATCGAGGCCATCCTGTTGTGGTTCGGTGACATGACCCTCTTCGAAGCGATCAACCATGCACTTACGACGATGTCCACGGGTGGCTACAGCACGAACGCCGGGTCTCTCGGTGCGTACTCTGCATATTCGCAGTGGGTGGTCATCGTGTTCATGGCGCTTGCGGGTATGTCGTTCGCCTTGCACTACAAGGTGGTCAGACGGGATCCGTTCGTGTACTTCAAGTCGTCCGGCGTTCGCGTCTACCTTGGGATCGTCGCGTTCGCCGCGATGTTGATGGCGATCGGCACGTGGGGCGGGGCGGTTGCGGACACGATCAGGAACGCCGTGTTCACCTCGCTGACGATCATCACCACCACCGGGTACGGAACCGTCGACTTCGCCCAGTGGATCGCGCCCCTCGGAATCCTCATCATCGGCTTGATGTTCGTCGGCGGGATGGCTGGCTCCACCTCGGGGGCGATCAAGACCGATCGTCTCCAGATCCTCTACGAAGCGTCACGGACCGATGTGCGCCACATCATCCACCCGCGAGGCGTGTTCGCTACTCGAGCAGGTGGCGCCCTGGTGCCCGACGTCGTTGTCGAAGCGGTCCAGACGTTCTTCCTCCTGTACATGTTCGCATTCATGTCGGGGACGTTCCTGCTGGCGATCATCAGCTCGTTAGGCGGTACGAACCTCGATATCGTGACGACCGTCTCTGCCGTGGCCACTTCTCTCGGCAACGTCGGGCCCGGTCTTGGCGACGTGGGGCCCACGAGCAACTATCTCGGAGTTCCCGCAGCCGGCAAGTGGCTGCTCTCGATGCTCATGATCGTCGGCCGCCTCGAGATCCTGCCGATCCTGATCCTGTTCAATAGAGAGGTATGGAGGCGGTAGGGGAGGGCGTAGGACAGCCGTCAGCCGTCAGCCGTCAGCCGTCAGGAAGAAGACAGAGCACAGAACACAGAATTCAGACGGAAGTCGGAAGTCGGAGAGCGGAATGCT
>JBDLIR010000204.1:0-4629 GCA_039714815.1 Actinomycetota bacterium
CGCTTCGAGATCACGTCGCTCAACCAAGACACGATCGCCTCCATCTGTTCAGCCGTCGATGGCATACCTCTGGCAATCGAGGTGGCAGCGGCTCGTGCTCGCGCTTTGACACCAGACCAGATCCTCGCGCTTCTCGAGCATCCGCTCTCTGCCCTCGCGGAGCGGAGTTCATCTTCGTCACGACATCCGACCGTGAAGGCTGCTCTCGACTGGAGCTACGACCTCCTCGAGCGCGACCTCCAGATCGTCCTCGATCGACTGTCGGTGTTCCCCGCCGAGTTCGATGTCGACGGGATGGAGGCCGTCGCCTGCAGGCCTCCCGTCGAGGCGTCGCCCATCGATGCCATCACAGAACTCGTGGATGCCTCCGTCGTCTTCGTGATGGGCAAGGAGAGCGGCGTGGCGCGCTATCGGCTGCCGGTGATCATTCGCGATTACGGCAGCCTGCATCTCAAGGACAGCAGCAACGAAGTCGACGTCGGCAATGCCCACGCGCGGTATGTCTTCGACGTGATTCTGCGCGCCGGCGACACGATCTCATCTCCGGGATTCGCCGACTGGATCCCGATCCTGGTTGCATTGACTCCCGATATCAGGACAGCCCTCGATTGGTCGCTCTCCCGTTGGACACGCGCTGAATCGCTCGTCGTCGCGCGCACGCTCATGCACTTCTGGTACCGGACCGGCAACCCGGTGGATGCCATCAAGTGGGGCAGAAGGATGCTCGACGACATCTCCGGCGTTCCGAATCATCTCGTAGCAGCAGCACGTAACTGCGTCGGTTTCGGAGCCAACGTGCTCGGTGACGCCGATGAAGCCCTGTTCCAGATGGACGGTGCCGTAGCCCTCCTACGAGATGGCGATCACCCGCGGCTGCTGATCAACGCTCTGTGGGGAAGGGGCCACGTTGCCCTCCAGGTTGGCGATGTCTCGACCGCCCATCGCTGTGCCACCGAGGCGCTCGCGCTCGGCGACGAGATCGGCGATCCGTGGCTCCGGGCAGATCCCCTGTCACTGCTCGGCTTCGCGCTCTTCTTCTCGGGGCAATCTCTTCATGACGCCAGGCGCTATTCGGAGGAGGCACAGGCGTTGTACCGCGAACTGGGGGACACAGCGAGCCAGTCGGTGATGAACCCTCTGTCGGCGATCGCTGTGCGCCAGGGTGACTTCGCCTCGGCCGAGCGGTATGCGCTCGACGTCGCCGCACTCGCTGTGGGAACAGGGTGGGAGGGAGCCGCCCTGGTGAACCTGGCTGACGTGTTCTACGAGCAAGGGAGGATCGACGAGGCAACCACGACGCTGGAACGTGGCGTACTTCGCTCGCTGGACGCGGGACTCGAGAACTGGTTCCGCATCGCTCTTCGCGATCTCGCACGGATCGCCGTCCGCCGACGAGATGGTCGCCGGGCGGCGCTTCTCATCGGCGCATCGCGTCGCAACATGCCGGTATACGGCCTCGATCCAACGATTCATGAACCGATCGACGCATTCTGCCGCAGCGTTCTTGGAGATGGGGAGTTCACCCTCGCGACCGCAGAAGGGCGTGACATGGGATACGAACGCCTGATGGAACTCGCCATCGCAGGCTCGCACGCACGTGTAGACGCCACGTAGCCGACCGGAGACTGCGAACACAGTTCGACGTGTCCGTCACTGCCGTATCGTGAGGTCATGGATTCACGAATCGACACGCTTCTGCTGCTGGCCCTCCCCGCCTCCGGGAAGTCCGAGCTGCGCCGCTACCTGGCATCGCTCGACGCCGACGTAGCGGCCAAGGATTTCGCCCTCGCCCCGACCGTGCAACTCGACGACTACCCGTACGTCCACCTGATGCGCAGGATCGGCGAGGAGATGCGTGGCCTCGGGGAGTTACCCGCATTCTTCGCCACCGGGTTCGAGCCGTTCCTCGACGGCAGGGACTGGGCAACGCTCATCGAACTCATCAACGAGGACTACGGAGCACTCGGGACCACACCATCGGTTCCTGACGAACCGACCGCATGGCTGTTGGATCGCCTCGATCGTGCCCGTCAGCTCGTCGGGATGGATTCCCCATTCGACCCGTTGTCGGATGAGTCCCGCGCTGCACTGGCAGCGGCATTGGACGATGAGATCATCGAGTTCGCCACCGAGCGGAGCGCCACTCTCGCAAGCTATGAGTCCGGTCGATCGACCGTGCTGATCGAGTTCGCCAGAGGTGGCCCCGAAGGCACCGAGCCGCCACTCCCAGACCCGCATGGATACGACTATTCGTTGCGCCACCTGTCACCGGAGATCCTCAGCCGTTCTGCAGCGCTGTATGTGCGGGTGACACCGCAGGAGAGCCTTCTCCGCAACCTGGAGCGAACGGTTCCGGGCAGAGAGGGCGATGCTTCGATCCTCCACCACGGTGTTCCCGAGACCGTCATGCGTGGGGACTACGGCGTCGACGACTTCCTCTGGTTGCTCGAACGAGGCGGCGGGGACGCCATCGAGGTCGATGCACACGGCGCCTCCTTCACGCTCCCCGCAGCGATCTTTGACAACCGCATCGACCAGACCTCGTTCCTGAGGTCGGACCAGTCGGATTGGGATCCCGGTTTGGTCGAACAGCTCCACACGGCGCTCACGAACAGCTTCGCCGACCTCAGATAGCGGCAGGGCGTCAGACCAGAGCCTGTGCCACACCTATGCCGGGCGGACTTCCAGCGTGTTGACCACTGCGGTTGCGAGCTTCTCGGCCGACCACGCGATGGTGATCGCGCCGCCCTCCCGGTACAAGTCGAGCTGATCGGCATAATGCGGGGACATCGGGTTCCCCGATTGGCCTCCGGGGAGGACGAACCGATTCGTGTCCCAGTCCCCCACCTCCACAGCCATCCTCATCGACGCCACGAACGATGAGTTCGCCGACGGATCGAGGAATGACACCGCGGCCTGGCTGATCGTGTTGGCGTCACCGCCCCATGGGAACGGCCCGAGGTTGAACACCTTGTCCATGGGCTTCTTCTCCCCGACCGGGTGCTTGAACGTCAGCGGACGCACGGTTCCCCACGCCCATGCGGACGTGTCCGGGCCGCGCAGGTCAACCAGTTGCTCAACCGTCTCGGCGAGGGCAGCGACGATCTCGCCACCCCATCCGTGTGCGAACCAACCGTCGGGCTGGCTCCGAAGCAGCGCGGAGAGATGGCCCGTACGCCTCGTGAAGACGCCGCTTTCGGGGTTCAGCGCACATAGGCCCTTCCCCAGTGCCCACTCGGCGGTAGTCGGGGCCTTCGCGTACATCGCCCGCCTGGCCATGTTCACGACGAAGAACTCGTACACACTCGCGGCCGCCGAATCGATTCCAGCTACGCCATCCCATCCGCGGAGCATCTCGATGGCCCTGCTCGCGTTCGCGTCGTCGCTTTCGACGACGAGCACGGTGTCACGGATCTCCCGCCACGGGATGGGCGTCCGGTCGATCTGCAGTTCGCCGACGGACTCGAGCGTCCAGTCATCGCGTTCCGCAAGACGCTCGGTGATCCTCGCCACCCGATACCCGTCGATGAAGTCGTATCCGATGAAGGCGCCTTCATCGCCCTGGAGCGGCTTGTTGTTCGCCGTGGCGATGAAGCCAACCTCTGGATTCACGGCGCCAGGAAGATCATCGATTCCAACCGTTTGGTCCATCCACCCGGAATCCGGATCCCATCCGGCCATGGGAAGCGTGCCACTGCCGGTCTTGCGGATCGGCGCATCTCCGACGAGCTGCCACGCGATGTCGCCGCTCGTGCAGCCTGACACGACATTGAGCGGGAGCGCCGGCCATTCGCGGTACGCATCCCGAATCTCATGCACAGACGCGGCGCCGTGGAGATCCAGCATGCCGCGGACCGGCAGCGGATCGAGCCACACTGCCCGCATGGCGACCGCTGCTTCATTGTCAGCCAGCGCCGGGCCGATGATGGGACCGTGAGGTGTCTCGAGGACCTCCTCGACCACCGATTCGCCGCCCTTGACGTCGATCTGCTCCCTGTGCACGGTGCACGGCACGAACGCATCGCCCACCCGGACACTCGCACCATCGGGGCCGATCTCCTCCAAGAAGAGATCCGTGTTGTCGGTCAGGCCTGCGGTGACGCCCCATGCGCCGTTCTCGTTGAATCCAACCGGGAAGCCGGGAGCACCCAGAAGGGTGGCTCCGGCGACCTGCCATCGCGGTGTGGAAACGCGAGCGAGGTACCAGTGCGAGGGATGCGACGGGGCGAGATGCGGATCGTTCGCAACGATGGGGCGACCGGACTCCGTTCGACTCCCAGCAATCGCCCAGTTGTTCGAGCCGCCGCCCTTGCCGACGGTCGAAGTGAACCGTTCGAGGTCATCAGCGAGCCTGTCGATCGCGGCTCCTGCGGCCCGGCCGACGGGGACCGTCGCGGGAAGCCACTCCGGGTACGTCGGATCCAGCGCCATCAACGCCTCGGGCCCGTCCTCGGTGAGCATCTTGTAGCGCATGAGCTCGGTCTCCCAATTGGATGCCAGAAGGAAAGGCATGAGCTTCATCAGGCCGAGCACGTCAGCCGCCTCGTAGGGAGTCGGTTCACCCTTGAGGAGAACGAACTCGTGGGCGACCTTCGACGAGCCCACGGTCGCCCCCTGGTACGTGCCCGC
>JBDLIR010000205.1:0-4618 GCA_039714815.1 Actinomycetota bacterium
TCGTCGTCACAGGTGAGTGACGTGTTCGTGTAGCCGGCAACCGTGGTCTCTGACAGTGCATACGTGCCTGCCTGGTCGGTTGCTTCGACCGGGGTCGCAGAACCTGTCACGTCGTTAGCACCGGCAGACAATGTCCAGTTACCTGCAAGTACCGTCCCGCCGTTGTCGTTAACAACGTCTTTGACCAACAGCAGTGAAGCCGGGTCGTCGTCATTGTCGAACGTACAGCTGATCGTCTCACCAAGACCGATCGTGACCTCAGTTACCTCGACGCCCGGGTCGTCGTCACACGTGATCGACGTGTTCGTGTACCCGGCAACGGTCGTCTCTGACAGGGCATAGGTGCCTACCTGGTCGGTAGCGAGTTCACCGAGCTCAGAGCCGGTCACGTCGTTGGCACCCGCAGACAGCGTCCAGTCTGCTGCAACGGCGTCTCCGCCGTTGTTGTTGATCACGTTCTTGATCAATGTCAGGCCAGGCGCGTCGTCGTCGTTGACGAAGGTACAGGTGATGGTTTCACCCAACCCGATCGTGACCTCGGTGACCTCGACGCCCGGGTCGTCGTCACAGGTAAGTGACGTGTTCGTGTACCCGGCAACCGAGGTCTCTGACAGGGCGTAGGTGCCTGCCTGGTCCGTGGCTTCGACCGGTGTTGCAGAACCGGTTACGTCGTTGGCGCCCGCTGACAGCGTCCAGTCTGCTGCGACAGCGGTGCCGCCGTTGTCAAGCACGACGTCTTTGACCAGCAGCAGTGATGCCGGGTCATCGTCATTGATGAACCTGCAGATGATCGTCTCACCCAACCCGATGGTGACCTCGGTGACTTCGACACCCGGGTCGTCGTTACAGGTGAGTGATGTGTTCGTGTATCCCGCAACCGTGGTCTCTGACAGGGCGTAGGTGCCTGCCTGGTCCGTGGCTTCGACCGGTGTTGCAGAACCCGGCACGCTATTGGCGCCCGCTGACAGTGTCCAGTCTGCTGCGACAGCGGTGCCGCCGTTGTCGTTGACAACCTCCTTGAGCAACAGCAGCGACGGTGCGTCGTCGTCGTTGACGAAGGTACAGGTGATGGTTTCACCGAGACCGATGGTGACCTCGGTCACCTCGACACCCGGGTCGTCGTCACACGTCAGTGACGTGTTCGTGTATCCCGCAACCGTGGTCTCTGACAGGGCATAGGTGCCTGCAACGTCGGTTACCTCGATCGGAGTTGCAGAACCCGGCACGCTATTGGCGCCTGCCGACAGCGTCCAGTCTGCTGCAACAGCGGTACCGCCATTGTCGAGTACGACGTCTTTGACCAGCAGCAGTGATGCCGGATCGTCGTCATTATCGATGGTGCAAACGGAAGACTCACCAGGGGCCAGTTCGATGGTGGACCCGACCTGGGTGCCTCCGACGCAGTTCCATGCGCCTGGTGTGTATCCGGTAGGGCCATTCGCCTCATCGAGGTCGTAGACGGTGTCGGCGAATACGTCCTCTGCGACACCGCTTCCGCCAGGCGTGTTGATGTCGCGAGACGGGTCAGAGCCTTGCGACACGGCGGTCAGGTCCCAGTCATCGGGGACTGCGCTTCCGCCATGATCCGTCGTGACGGTCTTGACCAGTTGGAGCGTCGGAATCTCGGTGTTCGTGAACGTGCACTTCACCGTTTGGCCCGCAGCAACGTTGAATGTCGCGGTCGCGGTGCCGATATCCCCGGACGACTCGGGGTCGTCGCATGAGATGTCGGTCAGGTCCCAACCGGTCGGGACGATCTCCGTGGATGTGTAGGGGCCGCCTGGAGCGACCTCGGCTTCGATCGTTTGTCCGTCTCCGAGGCCCGGACTATTGAGCTCCGTGCCAGTGAATTCGAAGAGGGTCGCATTGCCATCGGGGAGTGTCTGTTTCTCAACGATGATCAAGGCATTCTGTTCGTTCTCCACCGTACACGTGATGACCACGCCCGCGATCGTGTCGAATTCGGCAACCAACGATCCATCGGTCTCAGAGTTCCAAACTTCAACGGGGCCGGCCTCGCCTGGGTACGTGCACACCGTAGATAGGTGTGTCCACGCTGGCGTCGTAGCCGGAAGAGTTTCCTCAACGACAACGGGAGTACCTGGCGTGACCGCTACCACATCTGACGTGTCGCCCAGTGCCACACTGACGGTCTCATCTGTGCCATCGGTGCCTGTGACGCCGACATCGAAGAGCTGAGCAGGATCACCGGCTCCGGTCTTCACGATCTCAACACCTGACGTCGTGTTCGTGATCGTGCATGTGGTTGACGGTGTCACTCCAGGGAAGATGTCCGGCGGGATGAGGAACGTCTCGCCTGTAGCCACGTCCCCTATGTAGATCTCGCTGGTGACGGGCTGTGGTCCCGGATCGAATATGTCGATGTACGTACACGAAATGCCGCCGAGTGCCCACCCTGGTGGAAGCGCGGTCTCTTCGATCGTGTAGTCGGGCTGAGAGATGACGTTGTCCCAGATGTCCGTCTGTCCGACCTGGATCTGTGCCTGGACATCGCTAACCGGGCCCGTGGGCTCAGATGTGAGGTTGACGCCGGACACATCGAGTCCGCCGTCGATGACCGGGACGTCCCAGTACACGGGCTTGATGTCTATCTGCGAGACCTTGTAGTCGAACAGGTCTGTCGAGGTCACCGCTGGTTCCGAGATCTTCTCGACTTCCAGCGATCCACAGTTGGAGATGACGAGCGGTTCGACCACAACGATGTCGTTGACACCCGATTCGAGGGCGTTGCCGTTGAGTGTGGCGACTTGATCTGCCACCGTAATGTTTGCGCACCTGTCTTCAGGAAGCACGTCCGTTGCCGTCAGGTTGATGGCTACCTCACCGACCGTTCCCCCCGGTATGACCCCTGCCTCCCAGTCGACACCGGGTACGAAGGCCGTTGCCTCGCCCCATTCCGTGCCGTCGAACTCGTGAACGAGAGCGGTTGCGGTTCCCAGGCTCGGCTGGAAGTTGAAGACGACCAACAGGTCGTCTGTGGAGCCGGTTGGCGTGTCCGGTGGGTTGAACGGAGGGATGCCATCTCCGCCTTCGAGGGAGAGGGCGATTTGAAATTCGGAGTTGGGATCTTCGCACAGTACGAACGCCATGTAGAGGATGTCGTTGATCTGCCCGAGCACGTCGACCTTCTCTGCGCCGATCCAGACGGAGTGGAGGTCGTTCTTTGCGGGAGTGGCGGACCCCGTATCGGTCCGCCAGATCGGTCCGTCCGCCAGTTTCACCGCAGGGCTCTTGTCAGCGACGTCATCGTCGTCCGAACCGCACACATCCATGTTTTCCTGCAAGTAGTACAGGCCGGTGGTCGGATAGCCATCGTTGGCGGTTGTGCCGATCCCGTATGGGGCGAGCCAGTCGCCACCTCCGTCCCCGACCAGATTGCCATCGATCTCGAAATCGGTGATCGGCGTCATCGTCGTGGTCCCATGTGCAGGATCAGGACCGAGCGGGGCGCCAGGGATCAGCGCCAGCGTCGTGAGCACCATCAATGCGGCCACTGCCAACATCAGGATTCGTCGACCGGTTCCACCACCGGTTTCGATCAACTTCGCTAGAAACACCCGCTACCTCCATAGCTCAGCTCGAGCCTCGTTTGTGGCTCGAAACGCGCAACACATTTTGTGGACCTCATCGAGGCCCTTCGATCCTTTGTCATATCTCTACGGTCTTCTTTGGAATAAACCTTAGCCCTACCCTAACGCCGGAATAAGCTCCAGCGCCTTATTGAGGTGATTCTACGCGCGCTCGATGCCACTAAGCAAAGGAATCATCGTATTTCTGCGAAGCAATCGAATCGTTAACTACGGCTACGAGTTGTCATGGTGTCGCGCATGGGTTCTTGCTGCCGACGGTCGGCCAGCCCCGGGAGCTTCCACGCCGGAAGCGCCAGCGTTCCGCCTACCGACACGATCCGAACGCCGGTCCTGCCGAGCCACTTCCAAAGGAGCATCGCTTCGTCGATCGCAGCCATCGACGGGGGATGGGGCAGGGGCCGCGTCGTGGGTGCAAGCGTGAGCGGCAGCGTGTCGGTGCTGGGCCACGCCGTGACCATCCGGCCATGGGTGATGAGCAGAGATACCCCTTCGGGATCGGATGCCTCGATCCTGCCGCTCTCTTGAAACGCCTGCCAGACGCGCCTCCGGTGGATCGCGGCGGTGAGCGAAGTCCAACGGTCTCTCACAGCGGCGGCGTCCTCGAAGCGCTGCAAGGCCGAGAGGCGCTCCATGCGGGCTCGCGTAACTTCAACGAGCGCCGCGGGTCGTTGAACACCGTCGAAGAGATCGTTGACGATCGCTGCGTACGCGGCCGTGCTGATCGAGCCGTCACACGTGCACACCGCCTGCCCGAGTTGTGCGAAGTCGCACCCGTTGCCTGGTGACGTGCAACGGCGTATACGTGTTGCATCCCACAGTCCGTGCATGACATCGATTGCCGATCGCCGCGTTCGGAAGGGGCCAAGGACCATCGCTGAATCGCCAGGGGAGCGTGCGATGGAGAGGCGTGGGAACCGCTCGTTCGTGAGTTTCACCCAGTGCAGCGACTTCGGTGGCTTGGACCGCCGGTTGTAGAGAGGGCGAGATTCAGCGATAGCGCGGTTCTC
>JBDLIR010000206.1:0-4610 GCA_039714815.1 Actinomycetota bacterium
GCTTCGACCAGCGCGCCCGCCGAGAAGGTCGTGATATCCATCCCCGCACTGAAGGAAGTACCCGTACCGCTCACAACCACCGTTCGTGCATCAGACTCCGAGATCCGCCCCGCCGCCTCGATCACCTCGGTCAGCATCGTCAGCGTGATGGCATTGAGCTTCGTTGGCCGGTCGAGCGTAATCGTCGCAACGGGGTCGTTGAGTTGGACGTCTATGTGCTCGAATTCCACTGTCGATCTGCCTTCTCACTCTGTTGTGCGGTCGCCGGCCGTGCTGGAGCACGTCGTTGCACCGTACGTGGGGAGAAGCCATCGTAGTTTCCCAACGCCGTTCCTGCCCACGCACGATTTGACGAAGTCAGGTATGGTTCGTGAAAGGAGGACAACCCATGCAAAAAACCGTTGGTAACGTCATCGATGAGAAGGGGCACGACATCTGGTCGATCGATTCGGCCAGGTCGGTCTACGAGGCGCTTGAGATGATGGCGGACAAGAACGTGGGCGCCCTCGTCGTGTATTCAGGTGACGCGTTCTCAGGGATCATGTCTGAACGTGACTACGCGCGGAAGGTGATCCTCGTCTCGAAGGGTTCACGCAAGACCCCGGTGTCGGAGATCATGACACCGGATCCGGTCACCGTCGAGCGGGCCGATACCGTTGCGTCCTGCATGCAACTCATGACGGACAAACGGATCAGGCACTTGCCCGTGATCGAAGACGGGACTCTGGTCGGCATCATCTCGATCGGTGACGTTGTCCGTGCTGTCATCGAAGAACAGAAGTTCTTGATCGATCAGCTCGAAAGCTACATCACGGGATAAATCGCTCGCGAGCTCGCTCTCTGACCGCTCGAAGACTCGCTACCAGACTCCAGATCGCTCGCTGCGCTCGCTTCCAGATGCCGGACTCTCATCTGGCATCTGTTTCCTCACACGCCTCGGTTGGCGAAGGTCTCCTGGTCGAAGGGCTCGATCATGATGCATTCGCCCGGGCATTCCTCTGCGGCTTCGACGACGCCGTCGAGCTGCGAATCGGGGACCCGGGCTACTCCCTTGGCACTGTCGGGGCCCTGGTTCCCATCGAAGACGATCTCAGTGCCGAAGTGGGCGGCTGCCTCCTTGACGACCCACAGTCCATCGTCGCGTGCCACGAAAACGTCCGGAGAAATCTCCTCGCAGATCCCGTCACCAGTACAGAGATCCTGATCGATCCAAACCATCAGCGATGCGTCAGCCATGTTCATCCTCAGTCGGTGTGCTTCGAGAAGGCAGCATAGGCGGACCGGTCCGCTTTCACTCCCTCTATTCGTGCTGATACTTGGATCGTCATGTAGGGCTGTGAAGCTTCAGTGAACGCAGAACTCGTTGCCCTCGGGGTCGAGCATGACGGTCCACACGCCTTTCGGCTCATCGAAACTCGAGACCTTCCTGGCCCCGAGTTGTGCAAGCCGCTCAACCTCAGTGTCGACCTGGATGCGCCGTTCCACCTCGGTTGCATCGCGGTCGGCGATGTTGATGTCGAGATGCATCCGGTTCTTCGCCGTCTTGGGTTCAGGCACGCGGAGGAAGAGCATGCGAGGCCCGGAACCGTCCGGATCGATGATGGCGGCGATGTCTCCCGACTCATCCTCAGGGATACCGAGTTCGCGCGCCAGGTCCTCCCAGGTATCGAAGCCGGGCGGTGGCGGCTGGACGATGTACCCGAGTGCATTGGCCCAGAAGTCAGCGTGCGTTGCAGGGTCCTTTGAATCGAATGTGACCTGAAAACTGTGTGCCATGAGTCTCCCACTTCGTCCTGGTTCTGTGCATCCCTGGTTTCGCTACCCTCGCTCGTGGAGGCGACTGCGTGCCTGGTGGACGTCACGGACTTCAAATCCGATGAGGGGGCGAGAGTTCCCTGGCGGGTTCGATTCCCGTCCGCCTCCGCCACTTGGACTTTGGCGCTGATTTGAACGATATATCGTTCAAATCAGCGCCAAAGTCCTATCAGTCCCGTCCGAGGAGGGGGTTGTCGCCGTCGTACATGCCTTCGATCTGGTCGCCGTATTTCGCCATGACGGCCCGGCGCTTGATCTTGAGTGACGGCGTCAGCAGACCGTTCTCAGGTGAGAACTCGTCATCTTCGAGAGCGAAGTCACGCACTCGTTCGTATCGCTTGATGCTTGCCTGGGCTCTGTTCAGCTCCGACACGTACAGGTCGCGCACTCTCTCATCGGCAAGCAGCGTCTTGGTATCGCTTGCGTCGATACCATTCTCTGCGGCCCACTTCTCGAGGTACTCGAAGTCGGGGACGACGAGTGCGACGTTGTACGGTCGCTGCTCTCCGTAGACCATGGCTTGCTGTACGTAGCCAGACAGTTGGAGCTGTTCTTCGATCGGAGAGGGGACGACGTACTTGCCGTTCTCGAGTTTGTACTGCTCCTTGATCCGTCCCCTGATGAACAGGTAGCCGTCGTCATCGACATGGCCGAGGTCGCCGGTGCGGAAACCGTCGTTGGCCGTGAACACCTCGTCGTTGGCCTCGGGGAGGTTGTAGTAGCCCTTCATGACATTGGGGCCGTGGACGACGATCTCACCGACTTCGGGGTCTCCCGTGACATCGGTGTCGATCTCAACGGTGACATCGGGAATCGCTCGCCCGACGGAGCCGATCCGGCGGGCATTCTTGACGTTGCACGTGACGATCGGACTCGTCTCGGTCAACCCGTAACCCTCATACACGGTGACGCCGACGATCGAGATGAACTCCGCGACGTCCGTTGAGATAGCAGCACCGCCAGAGAACGCGTACTTGAGACGGCCACCGAAGGCATCCCTGACCTTGGTGAACACGAGCTTGTCGAACAGGTTGTTCTGCATCTCGACCCACCGGCTCGTCGAACCGACCTTGCTCAGCTGTTCCCTCTTGCGGCCATTGGCTACGGCGAGGTCGAAGATCTTCTTCGTCGCGCCACCCTCGGCCTCCATCTTCTTCTGGATGCCGTCGTACACAGAGTTGAACACCTTGGGCACGGATACGAGAATCGTCGGCTTCACCTCGGGCATATCGCGCACCAGGGTCTTAGCGCTCGTGAGCCCGGTAGATGCGCCGAAGAAGATCAGGGCATGCAGTTCGACCGTCTGCCCGAACGAGTGCGCCCAGGGAAGGAACGAAGCCGAACGGTCGTCTTCCTCGAGTGGGAAGATCACAGCGAGGGCGTTCAGATTCGATGCGATGTTGGTATGCGTGAGCATCACACCTTTGGGCTTTCCCGTCGTGCCGGATGTGTAGATGAGCCCGGCGAGGTCAGATCCCTCAACGACAGCGACAGGCGCGGGATTCGCCGTCCCGCGGGCCAGCAGTTCGGTGAAATCGATAGATTCGCCGTAGGCGGGATCATCGATCACGATGATCATCTCGAGCGCGTGCAGTTGGTCCCGTATCTCGTCGATCTGAGCGCGGATTCCGTCGGTTGCAGCGAACAGAACTTTCGCTCCCGAGTCGTTGAGGATGTGGATCCAGTCTTCCTGGGTCTCGGCCTCGTACATCGGTACCCACGCGGCGCCCAGGGTGTAAGCGGCGTACGCGCCGACGGCCCATTCGAGACGATTGTCCGAGATGATCGCTACACGATCGCCTTTTGCTACCCCAAGGGATGCAAGACCGCCGCGGGCCTTGTCGATCATGTCTCCGAATTCCTCATAGGAGGTCCAGATCCACTCGCCTGCATCATTGCGGCGACCGATGACGGGGTTCTTTGCGTAGGCGACGGTGCTGTTCGTGTACAGGTCGACAAGTGTCGTGATTTCGGCCGGCATGCGGCTCCTTTCGTCCTACGACAACATTAGACCAAGTCGGTCAGCCTCGTCGCTGCGATTTCCGATATCCTGCCTGCAATGACTGATCCAGACGCATTGGGAACACTGATCCGCAGTACGAGGCTCGACAGGGGCCTGTCTCTTGGGCAGCTCGCGTCTGCCGTCGACAGGTCGCTGTCGACCGTTCGGCGGTGGGAACGCGGCGAATCGGCACCACCTGAAAGTGTCCTCGGTGATCTCGCAAATGCCCTCGACCTGGACGCCGAAGATCTTGGCGCGATAGTCGAGTCCGATCAAGACGACGAGATCGAGGTGGAGCATGCACCCATCTCAGACGTCGACGTTGACGAGATCGACGAGAGCCGGGCTGCAGAGCCAGCTGTGAGGACCACGATCGAGGACGACGAGGTAGTCGCCGAGATCGCACAATATTTCGAGACCGATGCCCCTGCCGCGCCACCTTCTGGTCAGAGTCCACCATCGACATACGGACGGCTCTCATCGGCTGTGTGGGGGCGGAGGGACTCGTGGATCGGTTGGGTGCGGGGTTTCCTCACAGCGCTTGCTCTGCTGTTCCTCTTCATGGGCCTCACGTGGGCGCTTGGTGAGTTGTTCACGGCGCTCAAAGACGTGCTCGCTTCGTTCAGCACCGGCGCGTGAGCTCTGGGCTCGCTGCGCTCGCGGACCCGCTCGCGGGGCTCGCTCTTGGACCCGCAGCGCTCTTGGACCCGCTCGCAGGGCTCGCTCTGGATTGGCGGGTGGCATTGGGATCTCGTATCTGATAGAGCGCGTTCGGCTTTAGCGTTGCGGCATG
>JBDLIR010000207.1:0-4583 GCA_039714815.1 Actinomycetota bacterium
GTAGAGCGATACGTGACGTGGCCGGAGATGCGCGAGATGGCTGTCACCGCTGAGGATGTGGGTTTCGACTCGGTGTGGGTCGGGGACCATCTGCTGTACCGCACCGAGACCGAAACCGTTGGCCCCTGGGAGGCGTGGTCGATGCTCGCCGCGATCGCAGCGGTCACCGAACGGGTTCAGATCGGGCCGCTCGTCGCCGCGACATCGTTCCACAACCCTGCGATGCTCGCAAAGAAGGCCGTGACCGTCGATGAGATCTCGAATGGGCGACTCATCCTGGGTATCGGCGCCGGGTGGAATCGCACCGAATACGACGCCTACGGCTTCCCTTTCGACCGCAGAGCGTCGAGGTTCGAGGAGGCGTTCACCATCATCCGAACCTTGCTTTCCCATGGAGCGATCGACTTCGCCGGCGAGTACTACACGCTGCGTGACTGCGAACTCGTCCCCCCTGCGCGTCCTGGAGGAATCCCCATGATGATCGGGTCAGAGGGGCCACGGGTGCTGAAGGCGACCTTGCCACACGTCGACATGTGGAACGCGTGGTTCGCATGGTTCGGGAACAGCCCCGAGGGTGCAGCTGAGTCGATTGCGAAGATCGAAGCAGCATGTCGGGAGGTCGGCAGGGACCCGGAAGAGGTCGACAAGACCGTGACCGTCCTCGTGCGTGCCCCCGGCGGGAGCAGCGAACTCCGGGGGAGCCCCAATCGGAGCCAGGCCTACCCGATCGGCGGGACCCAGGAGGAGGTCGCTGAGGCTCTCGCTGCGTACGCCGTTGCAGGGGTCGACCATGTCCAGTTGGTCGTCGACCCGATCACGGCGGATTCGATCGAGTGGCTAGGTGGCGTCCTCGAAGTTCTCGACCACGTCTGAGTTCGGGTCACTCCAGCGGGAGGAGGCGTGAATCAGCGAGCGCCGCGGTTCTGTGTCCGAGGCCAGCGAGATACGCCGCATTCTGGGTCATCGAGAGAAGCGCCCCGATGTCCGGGTACTCGACGATGAGTGCGCGATCCCACCACGCCCCGGAAGGCCCGATCAGAAGGGGCCCTCCCGTCCCCATAAAGACGACCTTGCCACCAGCTTCTGTCAGATGGGGCATCGTGTGTGCGGAGTAGACCTGGTACGCCTCCGCACCTGAGATCGGCTCGTCAGGAGCGAGTTCGGGAGAAGCGCTGTAGTCGGCGGTATCGCGGAACCGGAGTAGGTTCAGCATCTTCACAGGGCCGGAGAAACCCCTCTCGATGACGGCGGCAAGGGACTCGGGTGTGGGTGAGACATACATGGTGCGAGCATACGCGTTCGAACCGGCCCCGGCGACGGTGTCAGGATTCCTTGCGTGACGTCACCCACGCTCCCGCGAGCACGAGGCCTGTCCCGACGATCGCCAGGGGTTCGATCGCGTCCCCCCGCACGAGCACTCCCAGGACCATGGCGACGATCGGCACGAAGTAGATCGCCACGGACCCCCGTGGGCCGCCAACACGCCCGACGAGAGTGCTCATCAACACGAACGCGAGGCCCGTCCCCAGAGCACCGAGGGGAATCATCGCAAGGGCAGAGGGCCATGCCCACGTCGATCCAGGGATCTGCCACAACCCGAATGGGACGACGATGACGAGCGCGGCGAGTTGCGCCTTGAACAGCACCGGCAGTGCACCGTACTTCTGTTGGAGCGGTACGGCGACGTTCGTCGACAGCCCGTACAGCACGACGGCGACGATCACGAGCGCTGCGCCCAGGGCCGTAGCCGTTGAGTCGGCCATCTCCGGCGCCGAGATGGCAAGCACCCCAACGAACCCGACGAAGATGCCGAGCAATTGCCGCCAGCCCGGCAGCCGCCGGAGGAGGACCGTTGCCCAGATCGCGGCCGTGATGGGTACAGCGCCGTTCAACATGCCTGCAACGGACGAGTCGATCCACTGTTGGGCGATCGGGAAGATCATCAGCGGGATACCTATCCAGATGATCCCGAGGAGGAACACCCGCCCGCGGTCCTGCTTGTCTATCGCCACGCGCGCCTTCGGGAACACAGCGAGAGTCATCGCTCCAAGAACGATCCGCGCAAGGGTGATGACGCCTGGATTGAAGGCATCCAGGCCGATCGCCATGAACACGAACGACGATCCCCAGATGAGGGCGATACCGCCTAGGAGCCCCCACTCGGCGGCGTTGAAGGCTTCACGGTTCGTTCCGTGATTGGTCGTCGGGAGCGACGGCCTCGAGGTCAACGGTGGATCTGGCATCCCGAAAGGCTAGGAGCGCTCCGGTCCCGTCGGCGACGGCGGCTCGTCGCTACGATGGCCGTTCAGAGCGAGAGGCGATCGAGGTGCAGCGAACCCCGGGTTCGTATGCTCCTATACGCGTATGCCTTCTTGCAGGACATCCCTCACGTATGTCGCGGGGCATCCCTCACACCGGCCCGGTGATTCGATGATCATCGGGGACTATGAGCAGGGATATACCTATGAGCGTGCGACAGCCCACAGAATGGGTTCCGAGTCCAATGCTACGATGAAGGTGTGTACCGGTTGATTCCACTCGCGGTATCGGTGGCTCTCGTCGCTGCGGCATGTACACCGTCCTCCGGTGACACGACTACCACCGTTTCGCAGCCGCCGACCACGACGACCGTGCTTGTCGCGACAACCACATTGCCACCAACCACCACGACGACTGAGCCGCCCGATGGATTCGGTGGCGAGGTGACGATCGGTGAGGGCTTCCCCATCGAGACGCTCAACCCGTTCGCACCCAACGCGTTCGGCATCCGCATGTACGGCAACCTCATATGGGCGATGGTCTACGATGTCGACCCCGACGGGTGGGGTCGGATACCAGACGTCGTCGAGGCTATGCCGTCCAAGTCAGAGGGGATCACCGTCAACGACGACGGCACCATGACCGTGACGTACAAGATCGTCGACGAGGCCACCTGGAGCGACGGCGAACCGATCACCGGATCCGACCTCGCATTCACCGCGGCGGCGATGCGCGACCTGGCGACGGCCGGTGAGGGAAACATCCCACCCGTGATGGCCACCGTCATCGGCACCGAAGGTGACGGAAAGTCGGCATCGATCACCTTCTCGGAACCGACGCTCGCCTTCGAAGACGCCCTGTGGATAATCCTGCCCTCTCAGGTCCTCGAGGGTGTCGACCTTGTCAACGGAACCGATGGCACTGACTGGCCGTCAGGTGGCCCGTTCGTCCTCGACGGGTTTGACAGCTTCAACGAGATGCGGTTTGTGCGCAACGATCACTATTGGAAGAGCGTGGAGGGGAGAGCGCTCCCGTATCTCGATGCGGTGACGATCGCGGCAACGACCGAATCCGGCATCGGGGGAACGGGTCCAAGGTCGCCCACGGGCGCGTTCATCTCGCACGACGTCGACGTCGCCCGTATTCCACTCGCGCCGACCGAGTATGGGCGGGTCGAAAGCGCGGTGGCCGAAGGCGCCGAGTTCCAGCGTGTCCCTACACCGGTCATCGAGCACCTCACGTTCAACTTCTCGGATGCTCGCCTCGATGAGAATCCCGATTCTGCGAACGGGTTCATCGATTTTCGTCGGGCGGTCGCGGCCTCGATAGACAGGCCGCAGATACTCGATGAGACGGGTGTGGCGTGGCTTCCCCAGACACCGGGGATGCTGATACCTACGGGCGAGTCTGCTTGGTCGGTGTACGAGGCGGGCATCACCGAGGGTTCCGAACTTCTCGACGGGGCAGCGTCGGTGCTGTCGACGACAGGCAATAGCGATGAGCGCCCGAAGATCTCTGGTGCGCTCGAGCCGGCGTTCACCGCCGCGGGGGTCTCCTACGGCGTGGATCTCCAGGATTCCCAGGAGTTCTTCCAGACGACGATCATCGAGGGAACCTACGACGTCGGCATGTGGGCCTGGGTCTCTGACGGCGGATACTCGAGCCAGTTGGGGATGCTCGAACAGTTCGACCCCCGCTCGTCGCCGCCCGATGGAAACTTCGGGCACTGGGGGTCGGGAGGGACCGCAAACGAGGCGACCGCTCGTTACTCGGAAATCGTCGACGAGGCGAAGACAACCCTTGACCCGGCCGCGTTCTTCGACCTCGTGCGCGAAGCGGAGGGCATCCTCGCCACCGAACTTCCGCTCATCCCGCTGTTCTCCCGGGGATCTGGTCTCGCCGTCTGGCCGGACTCCGTCACGGGCGTCATCCACACCGGGTCCGGTTCCGACTTCACCTGGAATATCGAAGTTTGGCAGCAACCCGGCCAGTAACGCCCTGAACCCAGGGTTCTGTGCATCGTATATGGCGCCGTGGGCCCACAGAATGGATCGTGCAACACGGAAGTGGTGAGCGACGGCGCCCTGATATCCTCCCAGATATCTGGAGAGGTGGCCGAGTGGCCGAAGGCGCTCGCCTGCTAAGCGAGTAGGGGGCTTAAACCCCCTCGAGGGTTCAAATCCCTCCCTCTCCGCCAATAACGCGTCGCAGAAGAAATACCAGTGGCCGGTGGGTGCCCACATGATGGTGGTGCGCCGCGCTGGTTGCCGGGATCGGGTGTGTGCCTCTGGTTCGTTGGGTGGCTGCGGTGAGCCTTTCTGGGT
>JBDLIR010000208.1:0-4537 GCA_039714815.1 Actinomycetota bacterium
TTCGCTTGGTGAGTTCGAGGCGCATCCGCTACCTTTGACATAATCCTAAATTCCTGACTATGGGATTATACCGAATGTGACGTATGTCGCCAAGTCTCATTCGCACGGCGATAGCCGCGAGTAGTCTCACGAGCGCCGCCGTGTTCCGGGCGCTACGAGTCAGCGAACCTCGCCCCGGTGAACGCGGCGATGCCGGCAAGGGCGAGATATATCGAGCCTGCGGCGAGACGCGTCGCCCGCGCAACGGTTGGCTGCCGTCTGAGTGCGTCGCCGACGGTGCCGCCCGCGAGTGCGTACAGCGAGTCGGAGACAAGGCCGATAAACACGAGGGTCATGCCGAGCACGAGTGTTTGCATCGTCGCGTTCGGAGCGTCAGCATCGACGAACTGGGGCAGGAACGCTAGGAAGAAGATCGCGACCTTCGGATTGAGCATGTTGACCAGAACACCCTGGATGAAGATCTTGCGGAGTGCCGTTGGTTCCAACTGTGGCTGGGTGAAATCTTCGTCATCCTTCATGAGGGTTCTCACGCCGATCCAAGCGAGGTAAGCGACTCCTGCCCACTTGATCACGGTGTACGCCGCTGCCGAGCTCGCAAGGACCACGGTGAGGCCGGCGACCGCCGCCAGCACGTGTACCGATGATCCGAGGTTTACTCCCACCGCCGAGACCAGTCCAGCGTTTCTGCCCTGGCTCACGCTTCGAGTGAGGATGTAGATCACGGCCGGTCCTGGAATCACGACCAGCGCAATAGATGCCAGTGCAACGACGAGAATCGTCGTGCCGTCTGGCATGCTTACCGCCTTTTCATTGTCGATACGTCTGAGAGTGTGACAAGATTCTAGAGTCGGACACGAAGGATCCACATGACAGGTAGACCCAGCCAGGAGCATCCAGACTGGTTGATTCCGGCGGTTCTCGTACTCGTCGGGTTCGTGGTGGGGATAGCACTCGTCGCGTTCTTCGCCGTTCGACCGTCGGCCAGCGAAGACGACACGCTTGCAGGGCAGATGGAGCGCTGGACGACGTGCCTGCGTTCAGAAGGGGCACCGGTGCCCCTCGTCGAGGCGGTCGGCGAAGAGGGATTCCGTGTCACGGTCGACGAGTTCGTGCTCGATGCCCGGTTCGACTTCGACACCTTCGCACAGGCCTTCGAAGCGTGTCTCGACGATGCCCCCGACGGCGTGCGTACGATCGCAGATGTCATCGACGGGCTTTCCAGCCTTCCGCTCGGCGGCGGAGATCTCGGATGGCTCGGCCCGCTGCTGTTCGACATCGGCAGTTCCGGTGTGTTCGGTGACTCCGAAACAGGAGTGCCACCCCTCGGGGATCCCCCTCTCGACGAGCTCTGCGCGCAGCTGTCTGACCTTGAAGTCCTGGTGCCCGATCTCGCTCGCGAACTGCGCGAGTTGTGCCCATCCGGGTCCGACGTGTAGGTAGGCTCTGAGATTCCGTACCTTCTGAGCGAGAAAATGGGTTCACAAAACCCACGGCCTGTGTGATATTGGGTGCATCTGTCGGTCAGGTGAATCCGAGAATGTTGCCCAGCATGGCCATGTGGTTCGTGTGCGAAACGACCGTCTACTCCTTGGAGGAAGCTGGATGACGACCGGTGCGAAGCCTCGAAAAGCGATCGTCAACAAGGCCCAACGCGAACGTCTCGAAGCTAAGGAGCGGATGGATCGAGACACCTTGGCCCGTTCACTCAAGGATCGGGACCGCTCCAAGCTGACCGATGATCGTGGCAGACTCACCACCGACCTCGTCAGCCAGTATCTGACTTCGATCGGCGAGTATGAACTCCTGACCGCCGAGAACGAGGTCGATTACGCGCAGAAGATCGAAGCCGGCCAGACCGCTCAGGAACGGCTCGAGAACGACAAGTTCTCGACCAAGGCTGAAGAGATCATGCTGAAGCGGCAGGTCCGGCGCGGTGGCGAGGCCAAAGACGCGTTCCTCACGGCGAACCTGCGGCTCGTGGTCGCAAACGCGCGCCGGTATGCGAACACCTCGGGCATCGACTTCCTCGACCTGATCCAGGAAGGCAACCTCGGGCTCATCCGTGCAGTCGAGAAGTTCGACTGGCGCAAGGGTTTCAAGTTCTCGACGTATGCGACATGGTGGATTCGTCAGGCGATCACCCGTGCAATCGCGGACAAGTCACGTACTGTCCGTATCCCCGTGCATCTGCACGACACGCTTGCCGCGGTGCGTGCAGCCCAGGCATCGCTCAAGGCGGAACTCGGCCGGGACCCAAAGCCCGAGGAGATCGCCGAAGAGGCAGGCGTCGAAGTGCAGAAGGTCGAGCTTGCACTGG
Source organism: Actinomycetota bacterium (assembly GCA_039714815.1). Lineage (GTDB taxonomy): Bacteria > Actinomycetota > Acidimicrobiia > Spongiisociales > UBA5794 > JAMBLL01. The sequence goes on from JBDLIR010000208.1 coordinate 2,318, forward strand.
CCGTGGCAGACACCGTTTCTCTCGAGCAGCCGATCGGTGAAGACGGTGCCCAACTCGGTGACTTCATCGAAGACGAGGACGCGGCTGACCCTGTACGCGTGACCGAGGAACTGGATATCGCCAACTCGTTGCGCAAGTCGATCGATCGGCTCCCGGTGCGGGAAGGCAGGATTCTTGCGCTCAGGTACGGGTTCTACGATGGCATCCCGCGAACGCTCGAGGAGATCGGTGACGAGTTCAATCTGACCCGTGAGCGCATCCGTCAACTCGAGAAGCTTGCTCTGTGCCGCCTGCGTCACCCGAGCTTCGGCATCCGCGAACAAGACCTGATCTAGGACTCGCGGGCCTCGCTTACGGACCGCTCGCAGGCTCACTTGCGGACAGGAGTCTTCGCGGGTGCGCGGGCGCCAGCGAGCCGTCCAAGAGCGCAGCGGGTCCAAGAGCGCAGCGGGTCCAAGAGCGCAGCGGGTCTAAGAGCGAGCCTGCGAGCGGATCCGCGAGCGCCAGCGAGCCCGGCTGACGGCTGATGGCTGAGACCTAATGGCTAGTCTGTCCTCTGGAGGTTCACATGCGTGTTCGTGCGTTGGTGGGTAAGCACTGTGAGATCGTTGGTCCTGAGACGCCTATCAGTGAAGTGGCTCTTGCGATGAAGACGCTTGGAGTAAACGCTGTAGCGGTTGTTGATCGCACGGGACTCGTGGGCATCTGCACGGATTGGGACGTTGCAATGGCGGTCGCTGACGGGTGTGACCCGGACGTTGCGGTTTCCGATCGGATGGCTCTGTCACCGGACACGATCGATGCCGAGGCGCCTGCGCGCGACGCTGCTCTTTGGCTGCTCGAGACCGGGTATCGGCATTTGCCCGTGCTCGAGGACGGCGAACTTCTCGGGATCATCGATTCACGTGACCTTCTCTGGGCAGTGATGCCCAAGCAGTAGGGCTACGGACTCGCCACACCTCGCGCTTCGTCGACGTCGTAGTTGATGGTTGGAGCGACCCTGTCGAGCGAGCCGAGTGCGACCCATCCAGACCCGACGTTGTACTCACCCTGCCATGTGTAGCCGGCTGTGATGGCATACTCCTCGGCGTCGCTGCTGCACAGGTTGCCCGACGGATGCTCTGCTCTGTACTTCTGTGAACAGGTCTTGAGTGCATAGGTGTGGGTGGCAGATCCGGTGGGGTACCCGTCGGCGTTTTCGGGTGCGAACGATGCTGTAGTTCCGTCCCCCCAGTTGACGGTGAGTATCACAGCGCGAGCCCTGACCTCGAGGGTGCGTCCGTCGGGAAGGGTCTCGGAATGCGATATCGAATCAGGCGGTGTCGCGATGATGTGGGTGGGGATACCTGTGATCCCATGGTCTTGGGGAGTCACCGATGGCGCCGGTGGAGCAAGGTTCCACGATCTGAAGACCGACCAGGCAGACACGGACGGGTCGGAGACGACAGCCGGTGTCGACGGGCAGATCGGAAGCTTCGTCGTGATCGCGATGACGGCGGGGTCGTTGGCCGGATCCCAGGCATCGAGGCCACCTGGAACGCTCGACCAGTAATGGCAGTCTCCGATAACCGCGTCGTATCCGGTGTACACGTATCGCAGCGGTGCTCTCGGACTCTTCGACGGTGGCGATGTGCTCGGTGGAGTCCGTGGCGGATTACGTACCTTCGACCCACCCGACTCCTCGCAGAATGCTCGCCCCTTGGCAGGATCGAATCTGCACACTCGCTCGGCCAGTGCGGCGGAAGTGTTCACCAATCCGACGACGAGAATCAGCCCTAGCCAGAAAGCGGGTGCGGACCGTCGCATCCCCACTCCTCTCCGACCCATGAGTAACCCCATTCGGTTTCAACTTCCTCAAGCACGATGGTCGCTACATATGAGGTGCCTCCCTCGAAGGCAGTCGAAGCATCAATGCGAACTACCGCGGCAATGCACGACTTGTTGTCCTTGAGCACGTCGACAACTGACAAGGACAAACCATTCGGGTCCATCACGTTCACAACATCAAACGCTTCAAGCTCAACCTGCAGGTACTCATCGTTGGCGTACATGTTGCGGAACGCGTCCTCGTCCTGGTCGTAGATCGCCTGGAGGCGCCGGTGTTCGAGGTCCTCGAAGATGGCCTGGATCTCGGAGATGCGGTCTACCGTGGTCGTCGTTATGGGAGCCGTGGTGGTCGTCGTTGGGAGTGTTGTCGTGGTCGTCGGCAGTGTCTCCGGA
>JBDLIR010000209.1:0-4518 GCA_039714815.1 Actinomycetota bacterium
TCTGGTATCTGGTATCTGGTATCTGGTATCTGGCGTCTGGTATCTGGTATCTGGTATCTGGTATCTCGCTGTTCCCGCCAACAATTCCGCACGTTATGCCACAAAGTTCGCTCCAACATGCCTATGGTGCCGCCAGCAACTAGTTAGCTCTCGGGTGAAGTGGGCAGCAAGGAAGGCACGGACGTGACCGTCCAAGTGCGAGAACATCAGAAGACGCCGCTATGGCGAAACGCCACCGTCCTCAAGTGGACGGCCCAGCTCTTCGTGCTCCTGCTCATCGTCGCCATCTTCGCTCTGCTCGTATCGCAGGCCCTTTCGAACTTCGCTGCATCCGACATCTCGTTCGGTTGGGACTGGATGTCCTCCCCAACAGGGGTCCAGTTGCGAGAGGGCATCGACATCAACCCTGACAGCGGAGCCAGAGCGCTCCTGGTTGGAATTGTCAACACGATGCGTGTCGCCATTTCAGGAATCTTCGCTGCGACAATCCTCGGTACCCTCATCGGTGTTGGCCGCTTGTCGAAGAACTTCGTGGTCAACCGTTTGGCGACTGTCTATATCGAGACGATCCGAAACGTCCCCTTGCTCGTCCAGATCTTCTTCTGGTCCGCTCTGGCCGTGACGTTGCCTGCCCTCGTCGCCGACGATGTTGGTGAGTACTTCTTCAAGATCTCCAACAAGGGCTTTGCGTTCGCCTGGATCTTCCCCGGCCTTGGCTGGGTTCCGTGGCTTGTGTTCCTGATCTTTGGATTCTTCCTTGGTCTTTACGTGGCCAGGCGCCGGAAGGCTCACCAGGAAGAGACGGGCCAACCGGGGCACGGCGGGCGATACTGGGTTGCGATAGTCGTGCTCTTCGGCATCATCGGCTGGTTCGCCTGGCCCCTGCTGAGCTTCATGGAGCATGTCTTTGGTGCGATCGAGTCGCTCGTCGACTCGCTGCCTCCGATCATCTTCCCCGTCATCCTGGCGCTTGCTGCCCTGCTCAGCGCAGCGTGGTGGATCAGGAACTTCTTCGAATCTCGCAGAACACCTGCCGGTTTCGGAAAGATGACAGACGACGACTGGTTCCGTGTCGTGTTCGCCGGCGCAGCCGGTGTCGTCATCGCTATCGTCGCCTTCTACATCGGCGGCTTCACGATCCAGACGGTGGCGGGCGATGCAAGGACGGTCGCAGAGCTGTTTAGAACTGCACTCGGGAACCTTTTCGGCTGGCTGTCAGCGGCTTTCGCGGGTGAAGCGGGATCGCTCGTCGATGAGGCGCAAGAGGTTGTCCGTGAGGGCGGTCCGTTGGTGTTCTCGAAGCCCGAAGTCGTGCTCAAAGGTGCTGGCATCCCTCAGTATGGAGACACCGGCATGCTCGTTACCGTTCCGTTCTTCGCCATCTGGACGGGCGTGACCCTCTACACCGCGGCGTTCATCGCCGAGATCGTACGTGGAGGCATCCTTGCGGTCGCAAAGGGGCAAACCGAGGCAGCCCAGGCAGTGGGACTACGGCGTTCACAGTACCTGCGGTTGGTCATTCTTCCGCAGGCGTTTCGGATCATCCTTCCCCCGCTCGGGAACCAGTACCTCAACCTCGCAAAGAACACATCACTCGGCCTTGCCGTTGCTTACGCAGACATCGTTGCCGTGGGCTTCACGATCATCAATCAGACGGGCCAGTCGTTGCCTGTCGTCATCGTGTGGATGGCGTTCTTCGTCACGCTGAGCCTCGTGATCTCAGCGATCGTGAATTACTACAACCGCAAGATGATGCTGGTGGTGCGCTGACATGGCAGACATGATGACCGCGCCCGAGCTCGAGATCGCCCCCGAACCGCCGCCGAAGGGTGTGCGCATCTGGATGAGGGACAACCTGTTCTCAACGCCGGCGAGCGGCGTGATGACGATCATCTTCCTTGTCGTCGTCGTGTTCGCGTATCGCGGAATCCTCGGATTCATCTTCGATCCGGCAGGTCGGTGGGACGCCGTGACCTTCAACATGAGACTGTTGATGGTCCAGGCCTACCCCGCAGCAGATCTGTGGCGAGTGTGGGGAAGTGTCGGGTTCATCCTCATGCTCACGGCGGCATCGTTCGCCGTCTGGAAGATCGGCGGCATGGCCGAACCCAGGAACGTTGCAAAGATCTTCCTTGGTGTCGGTGTCGCTGCAATCGGAGGCGGTCTTCTCGCACCGTTCTCAACGAGCGGTAAGATCGCCTGGGTCGTGTTCGGCGTGGTGCTCGTTGTAGCAGGATGGGCTATCCGCAACCTGACGGGTGAACGGGCCAAGGAACCGATCGTTCCGGTGATGGCCCTCGTAGGCGTGGGTCTACTGATCCTGGTCGCGTTGATGTGGACCGTCGAGTTGCCATGGCCGAGCAGGGACGTCGACGGTAATCAGATCATCATCCAGCAGGCGATCGCTGTCACTACGACGGGGCCGTGGACGATAATCTTCGCACTTGCAGCCATCGTGTATGTTCTGTTCCTGCTTCTTGGAGCAAAGACCGCAAACTCTGCCGTCAAGGGCACGATCACTGTTCTGTGGCTCCTTAGCTTCCCCGTTCTGCTTCTCATCGTGTTGCGCGATCCGAGTATCGACACGTCCAAGGTGGTCAGTCTCTATCTTCCTGTGTTCGTGGGGTTCTCGGTTGTGGGATGGCTGATCCTTGCGTTCGTTTCCCGGCCCAAGACAGGCGAGATCGGCCGCGTGATCGGTGGTCTGCTCGTCGTGGTCGCCTTCGTATCGTTCGCCTTCCCGATGCCTTTCGTCGTCCGGTTCCTGCTCCTGGCGCTGGCGCTGTTCGCCCTGGCAGGACCGACGTTCGGTGGAGAAGGTGCCGCGAACCGCAAGTTCCTGTACGGATGGGTCGCAACGGTGTTGATCGTCACCGTTGCGGCGCTCGTCATCTCGTCTGAGTCCCTCATCGAAGTACCGGGCTCCTTCTTCTTGGGCGGTCTGTCGCTCACCATCGTGTTGGCGTTTACGTCGATCGTGCTCTCCTTCCCCCTCGGTGTGATCCTCGCTCTTGCCAGAACGTCCACGATGCCGCTCTTCCGCCTGATGGCGACGACGTACATCGAACTCGTGCGTGGTGTCCCGCTGATTACGTGGTTGCTCGTTGCGTTCCTGATGCTCCCTGTCGCGCTTCCCGACGGCATCGAGATCGGCGGAGTGATGCGTGCCATCGGTGCAATGACGTTCTTCTCAGCGGCGTACCTCGCAGAGAATGTACGAGGTGGTCTCCAGTCGATTCACTCCGGCCAGAGAGAGGCATCGAAAGCCCTTGGCATGTCGACGCTCCAAGAAACCGTCTTCATCACCCTGCCCCAGGCACTGCGTGCCGTCATCCCTGCCCTCGTCGGCCAGGTCATCGCTCTCTTCAAGGACACGTCGCTCGTGACGATCGTCGGCCTCTTCGATTTCCTGCACATGGCTCGCCAGGTGATCCCGGCTCAATCCCAGCCGTTCAGCTTTCTGGGATCGATTCGATGGACGCTGGTGTTTGCCGCAGTCGTGTACTGGATATTCACATTCACATTCTCCCGTGTCAGCCAGCGACTCGAGAAGAAGCTCGGCGTCGGCGAACGCTAAGGGATCTCACAAGGAGCCAATATGTCAGAAAACCCAGCGACACCAGAGAGGACCCTCGGCGACCCGATCGTGGTCACGGACGGCGTCAAGAAGTGGTTCGGAGACTTCCAGGCACTCAAGGGCGTGACCGCAACGGTACGCGAACGGGAGGTCGTCGTCATCATCGGGCCTTCGGGATCCGGAAAGTCGACGTACATCCGTTGCATCAACCGTCTGGAAGCCCATCAGGAAGGTTCCATCATCGTCGATGGAATCGAACTCACCAACGACATCAAGAACGTTGAGAAGATCCGTTCCGAAGTGGGTATGGTGTTCCAACAGTTCAACCTCTTCCCGCACCTGACGGTGCTCGACAACATCACGCTCGCACCCCAGTGGGTGCGCAAGCAGCCGAAGGCGGAGGCAGAAGAGTTCGCCATGAGCCTGCTCGAACGTGTAGGGATTCCTGATCAGGCCAGCAAGTATCCGGGCCAGCTCTCAGGTGGGCAGCAGCAGCGTGTGGCGATCGCCCGATCGCTTGCGATGCAGCCCCGTATCATGTTGTTCGATGAGCCGACGTCGGCCCTCGACCCTGAGATGATCAAGGAAGTGCTCGACGTCATGAAGGAACTCGCGCTGGGCGGCATGACCATGATGGTGGTCACCCATGAGATGGGGTTCGCCCGTGAGGTCGCAGACCGGGTCATGTTCTTCGACTATGGCACGATCGTTGAAGAGGGAACACCCGAGCACTTCTTCACGAATCCCCAGCACGACCGCACGAAGCTGTTCCTGAGCCAGATTCTGTAGTCAGCTCGGCCTGGGGGCCTCGCGTATCAGCTCGCTGCGCTCGCGTATGAGCTCGGCTGGCGCCTCGCGTATCAGCTCGCTGCGCTCGCGTATGAGCTCGGCTGGCGCCTCGCGTATCAGCTCGCTGCGCTCGCGTATGAGCTCGGCTGGCG
>JBDLIR010000210.1:0-4506 GCA_039714815.1 Actinomycetota bacterium
GCGGCTGCGTACGCAGCGCGGGCGGGCATCGATTGCATCGTCGTGCTCCCGGCGGGGAAGATCGCAGCGGGGAAACTTGCTCAGGCTGTCGCACACGGGGCATCGATCGTTCCGATCGACGGCAATTTCGACGACGCGCTCGACATCGTGCGTGCCCTGTCTGATACCTACGGGGTCGCACTCGTGAACTCTGTGAACCCGTACCGCATCGAGGCGCAGAAGACCGCTGCGTTTGAGGTTGTCAACGACCTGGGGCATGCGCCAGGGGTCCATGCGCTTCCCGTTGGCAACGCCGGGAACATCACGGCGTACTGGAAGGGCTACACGGAGATCGGCGCGGCGCCGAAGATGTGGGGATTCCAGGCAGAGGGAGCCGCCCCGATTGTATATGGAGAGGTCTTCGACAACCCGGAGACGATCGCAACTGCGATCCGGATCGGGAACCCTGCATCGTGGGAAGGTGCGGTGGAGGCCAGGGACGCGTCGGGAGGCCGCATCGAAGCGGTCACCGATGAGGAGATCCTCGAGGCTTACCGGTTCCTGTCGCAGGAGGTCGGCGTCTTCTGCGAACCGGCTTCGGCCGCGGGAGTTGCCGGAATCATGAAGTTCGCGCCGGACCTTCCCGAAGGCGACATCGTGTGCACCGTCACCGGCCACGGCCTCAAGGATCCCGATACCGCAAGCGCCGAGATCGAGTTCCCCCCTGTCGTCCCGGCAACTCTCACAGCCGTCGCAAAAGCCCTCGACCTCACCCCCTGACCCTGATGCCCTGAACCCAGGGTTCGTGACGTCCTATATGGCGTCGTCAGCCCGCGGAATGGTTGACGCCGTGAACCCAGGGTTCGTGACGTCCTATATGGCGTGGTGAACCCAGGGTTCGTGACGTCCTATATGGCGTCGTCAGCCCGCGGAATGGGGGAGGTCAGAATGGGAGTCGGTCAGGAGAGGGCTGGCATTACTTCTGAGGCGAAAAGCTCCATCGATTCGGTTGTGTACGCGGCATCTGCGAAGTAGATGATCGCGTACCCCATGCCGGCATCGGCGTAGGCGGCGAGCTGATCGATGACCTGATCCGGGGTACCGACCACAGCGCCTATGCCACCGTAGAGTCGGTCGACCGCCGGCTTCGGGTCGTCGAGAGCAGAACCAAATCTGGTGTTGAGGAGATCGAGTGTGGTCTCCCTCTGTGCTGTGTCACCGATGAGCACGTTGAAGTTGACAGACCGCGTGATGTCGGAGAAGTCCCTTCCCTGGGTTTCACAGTGCTGCTCGAGAACGGATGACTTGTGGACGAAACTCTCGAGGGTTCCACCGAAGTTCGTGTAGTCGGCGTACTTCGCGGCAGTGCGTAGCGTGAGCTGCTCTCCACCGCCTGCGACCCAGATCGGGATCATCGGGTCCTGGACAGGCTTGGGCTGACAGATGGCCCCGTCGATCGTGTAGTGCTTTCCTGCGAACGAAGCTTCGTCCTCCACCCACATCTTGCGCATGATCTGAATAGCTTCGTCGAGTTCCCCCAGGCGTACCGATGGCTTGGGGAACGGATAGCCGTACGCGTTGTACTCGTGCTCGTACCATCCACCGCCGATGCCCATCTCCACCCGGCCACCGGACATGGCGTCGATCGAAGCGGCGACCTTGGCGAGGTACGACGGTTTCCTGTAGCCGTTGCAGGTGCACATCTGCCCCAGCCTGATCGTATCCGTCGTCACCGCCAGCGCCGACATCAGCGTCCATGCCTCGTAGGTCACTTCCTGGGTGGGCTTGGGAACCGTGTGGAAGTGGTCGTACACCCATGCCGATGTGAACCCGAGCTGCTCGGCCTTTCTGGCGACTCCCACCATCGTGTCCCAGTGTTGCGACGTGTCTATGCCGACGAGGTCGAGTCGCCAGCCCTGCGGAATGAAGGTACCGAAATGCATGGAATCAGCCTACAGCTCACAGCCCACAGCCAACCGCAGGAGTCGTTCTCCGGCTGACGGCTGATGGCTGACGGCTGACGGCTGCCTTCTCATATCCCGATCGCATCGGCGAGGCGGTCGCGGTGCGAGTCGACAGAGCCGAGGAGGAGGGAGTCGGACTTCGCCCTCTTGAAGTACAGGTGGGCGTCGTGTTCCCAGGTGAAGCCGACGCCGCCGTGGACCTGGATGTTGTCGCCTGCGACCTTGACGTAGGCGTCTGAACACACTGACTTGGCGAGAGGCACCGAGATCCGGGATTCGTCAGGGTCATCGATGGTGGACGCTGCATGCCAGGCGACCGAACGTGCATGTTCGACAGCGACGAGCATGTTCGCACACATGTGTTTGACCGCCTGGAACGAGCCGATCGTCCTTCCGAACTGGTAACGCGAATTTGCGTAGTCGACGGCCATCGCAAGACACGCTCGTGCACCGCCGACCTGCTCGCTCGCCATGGCAACGACACCCGCATCGAGAGCAGCCGCGATCGCAACGTCGTTCGGCGCTCCTCCCAGGTACGCCTCGTGCGGCAGCGGGACACCGTCGAGGACGATCTCGCCGAGAGGTCTCGTCGCGTCGAGGGATCGCATCGGGAGGACGGTCACGCCGTCGGCATCAGCGTCCACGACGAAGAGTCCGACACCGTCGCCGCTGTGGGCAGAAACGACGATCTGGTTGGCACTGAGTGCATCGGTTACGTACCGTTTCGTGCCGGTGAGCACCCAACCGAGGTCCGACGGTGTTGCGATCGTGGCCGGTGTGCTCAGCGCACTGTCATGAGCCTGCTCGAACACAGCAAGCGTTGCGATCGTCTCTCCCGAAGCTATGCCGGGAAGGAGATCTGCCTTCTGCGCATCGGTCCCCGCAGCGTCGATGGCGGTGGACGCGAGCACAGACGAAAGCAACGGGACGGGAGTGACCATCGCTCCAAGCTCTTCGAACACCACGGCGAGTTCACAGAACCCGTATCCCGCACCACCGTGCTGTTCGTCGATGGCGAGGCCGATGAGGCCCATGTCGGCAAGACCTTGCCAAACTTCGGGGAAGAACGCATCCGTCGCAAGCGAGGCCTCCCTGACCCTATCCAACTCCGCGTTGGCGGCGAGGAACTCGGAAACGGTATCAGCGAGCATCGCCTGCTCATCGGTGCGGATGAACGACACGGCATCAACCACGGGGCACGTCCTTCCATGGCAGATCCTTGTCGACCCGTGGCTCCCCGGCCAGGCCGAGCACCCGCTCACCGAGGATGTTGCGCATGATCTCTGAAGTACCCCCCTCGATGCTGTTCGCCCGCGCTCGCAGGAACTGCCTCTGCGGGCTCATGACTCGCTCAACCTCCCTGGTGTCGTACGTTGTCGCTTCGAGCGTGTAGCCCTCAGGGATCGTTGCACCGTCGAGGCCCATCATGGCCACGGTGAACGACGTCACTTCCTTGTTGAGGTCTGCCCATGCGAGTTTCCCCGTTGACCCTTCGGGGCCGGGCACACCAGCCGTAGCGTTCTGGGATGCGCGAGCTGTCGTGAGGCGGAGCGCTTCCATCTCACCCCACAGCCGTGCGAGTTCACGCCTCGTCGCGTTGTCGTCCGAACCCGTCGATCTCCACACGTCGATCGCCGTTCCGATCGTTCCGGAATCTCTGGAAACGGTGCTGCCGCCGATCGCCACACGTTCGTTCATCAGCGTTGTCATGGCAACGCGCCACCCGGCGCCCACATCATCGATCCTGAACGCATCGGGCACCCTCGCATCGTCGAAGAAGACCTCGTTGAACTCAGCTTCACCGGTGATCTGGTACAGCGGGCGGATGTCGACACCGTCGGCTTCCATGTCGACGACGAAGTAGGTCATGCCCCGGTGTTTCGGCTGGTCGGGGTCCGTTCTGGTGACGACCATCCCCCACTTTGCGAGATGCGCCAGCGTCGTCCACACTTTCTGGCCATTGAGGATCCACTCGTCTCCGTCCTTGACAGCCCGCGTCGATAGGCCTGCCACGTCCGACCCCGCACCCGGTTCGGAGAAGAGCTGACACCAGATCTCGTCCATGGTGAACATCGGCCGCAGCCACCGCTTGCGCTGTTCCGGCGTTCCGTGCGCGACGAGCACACCTGAGCCCATGCCGATGCCGAGGACGTTTGCGGTGCGGTTCCACGTCGGCGCCCCGGCGTCGGCCAGCCGACGTGCAACCGTTGCGCGATGACTCGGCGACACTCCCAGGCCACCGTCTCCCAGGGGATAATCCACCCACGCCAGTCCCGCATCGAATTGGTCGCCCCAGAAATCCTTTGGATCGGTCTTGTCAGGGCGGAACCCCGCAAGGAGTTCATCAAGTGCATCGTTGACACGGGTTGCTTCCGAAGTGTGTGATGTCATAGATCGATCCCCCGTTGATTCCGGCTGGCCGGTGTCACGACGCCGGCGCCATGATGACGAGAGTGAGGAGATCCGCGACCAGGGCAGGAGTTTCAGATCCTTCGATCTCGACGACAACGCTCGAAGTCAGCAGGTACCGGCCAGGTGACTTCTCCCGTACAGCTTTGAGCGT
>JBDLIR010000211.1:0-4463 GCA_039714815.1 Actinomycetota bacterium
CCGCCTATCGGGGCTAACAAGAGGATCGCCGGAGAGAACCGTGGGCGTGCAATCATCGATCTCGGTCTCGGGTGGCGCGTCAACGGCCTGTGTCTCAGGTGACACCTCTACGGTCTGAGTTCGAGGTGATGGCTCGGCGCAGGCCGCAAGCAAGAGTGATATTGCGACGATGCTTCCAACCACACGCATGGCTCACCCCTTCGCAACTGCTGCTACGACTACGACGCTACAGCCTGGCCAGGAGTTCCGTGTCCATTCACTTCTGGTTACGCAGCACGGCCATAGGTGCCGTTATGGGTGGGGTAGTTGGTTCGCGCCTGATCGAAGCGTCCGGATGTGACATGCTGGGGAATCCGAATCAGAGGTCCCACGATCTGACCATGGCGACCAAGGAGAACATGATGGATGCGAATAAGCCAGAACTCGTCAGCAGAATGCTTGAGGCGCACCTCAACGAGGCCGATGTCGAAGGATTGGAAGGCCTATACGAGACGGGAGCGATCTTCGCTGACTACGAAGGGACAGCAAAGGGCTGGCCAGACATCAAAGCAGCTCACCAAGGATTCCTCGATGAAGGACTCTCCTTGGTCCTCAATGATTCCGTCGTGTTCCAAGCAGATGACATTGCTTTGGTGCATTGGTCATGGACGGTCACCCAGGCCGATGGCACCACGATCGACGGCACGAGCGCCGAAGTGCTCCGCCGACAGGCAGATGGCACATGGAAGTTCGTCATCGACAACTCCGATGGGTCAGCTCTCATCGGATCACCCAACGAATAGCCCGCACATGACCGGCACTTGCAGGCTTGACAGGGTGCGCATACGTGCCGTTAAGGGCGGCGGTGACGCGACACTTTGAGGAACCAAACAACCTGCTCCCGCTGCGATTCCAAGGCGCTCGGAGCATCGAGTGCCGAGGCTGCGGGGTGAGAGAACACCGATCCCGCTTCAAAGAAGAAACGGCCCTTCAAGATAGAAAGGGCATGTGGCTGGTCACAACGATCACCACAACCCACCCCACCTGCGGCCACTCATGGACAACGGTCAGAGAAAGAGGGCAAGACAACCCAACGTAGCCTTCAGATGGCCCCGTTCGTCAGACCCTGATCCTCAGCATTCGCTCAGGTGCACTGCTCCGCAAAGAGGTCGCCAGCGTTCTGACCATACGCCAACGCACGGGTTGCAGGGTCGAAGATCTCGTTCTCTGTAACTTGCCCAGCTTGCTCGATCCACGAGAATGCATCCGCTGAAAGCTGTTCGCAGGTCATGTCGAACTGATGGACAATCGGAGAGAGACCGGCAACGCCCGGCCGGCCGGTGTGGTTGTATTGGTGGGGACAAGTTGTTGAAAAAGATAGTCGCATGGATGAACGTGCCAACGACGGCGGTCCAGACGAGGGATCTGGCACCGCCGATACACCTCCACCAATAGGAACTGGCAAGCCCAGGTCGCCACTTCCATGGTCAACCTACACGCAAGTGCAGCGGGGAACCTTCGTCGTCGCGTGCACCGGCCTGATCCTTGGAGTTGTGAGCATCGTTGCCCTCGCTATCGCCGCGTCGGATCAAGCAACAACTTGCAGGTACTTGGGTCCTATCGAAATGTGCACGAAGTTCGACTGGTTGTGGATTCCGACGTTCACATTCTTCGTAGTAGGCGGCATCGCGGGAAGGATCCACATCAAGCTCAATCCAGCTGAGTTCCCCCCGCAGTCTCGGCTCTCTGCGCTGAGAGAGATTTTGAGAGCTGATCTCGGCGGCAACAAGGATCCAGACTCGACGGATTCGGTGGACGGCGGACCCGCAACGGACATTGCCCGAGACCGAGACCAGCAGTGAGCAATCCTCGGGTGGCACCGATCCGAACCCCCTTCGGCTCCGCGAACTGCCGGCTCACCAGAATTCACACCGGTTATGACACAACCTGCGCGCATATGTGCCTGATCGATACTTGTGGGAGGTGTTGCTGAACCTGAAGTGAGGGATTGTCTAGTGAATGACGATCCAAACAGCGATGGAGTGCGTCACAAAGGCAGCGATGGTGAGAGCATGGAACACTTCGTGGAAGCCGAAGGTGTCCGGCCAGGGATTTGGTCGCTTCATGCCATAGACCACGGCTCCAACGGTGTAGAGGACCCCGCCGAGTGCGATCAAGACCACGGCGACGCTCCCAGCTCCGTTGATTAACTCAGGTAGGAAGAAGATCACGATCCACCCGACCACGACATAGAGGGTCGTTGAGAGCCAACGAGGTGCACCCATCCAGAAGATCCTGAATGCCGCTCCTGCCAACGCCCCCGTCCAGACAATGGCGAGGAGTAGCTTGCCGTCGCTCGGGGGTAGGGCGAGTACCGCAAACGGTGTGTAGGTCCCTGCGATGATCAAGTAGATATTGGCGTGATCGATTCGCCTGAGCAGATCCTCGACTGTTGACGACCATGTGCCTCGATGGAGTAGCGCGCTTACTCCGAATAGAAGTGCCGCTGTCGCTGAGAAGATCGCGGAGCTGACCTGTCCCGCTGTTGTTGTGGCCGTAGCAACCAGAACGATCCCGGCGACTGCGACAACGGGGAACGCCGCGGCATGCAACCAGCCTCGCCACGACGGTTTGACGACGGCGAGCGATTCGGTTCCGCTACTGAGCTGCACAGGCATCCAGCCTCTTCATCGTCGTCTCCTTGTCATGGATGCAGGAGGCTAGAGCGAAGCCGAACACACTGGTTGCCCGCCCATATCCGGCACTATGTTTGGCGAAGTCGGGCGGCCATACGTGCCGATATGTACTCGGTGCCCTGTGGTGAATGCCTGCTGTATGATCGATTCCGAGGAGGTGTGCAGATGGCGCAAGTGACTGGCATCGGGGGCGTCTTCTTCAAGGCGGAGAACCCGGAATCCCTGACGGACTGGTACCGAGAACACCTCGGTTTACCGGTGGACGATGACGGCGTTGTCGTTCTGTGGTGGGGCGGTGATGTCAAGGGCTCGACGGTTTGGGCACCCTTCAAATCGGACACAACCTCATTCAAGTGGCCGTCCGACAAGCAGTGGTTGGTCAACTACAGGGTGGATGATCTTGACGCGATGCTCGACCAGCTTCGAGAAGCCGGTGTTGACACCAGCGACGACACGTTCGAGGACATGAACGGTCGCTTTGGTCACTGTTGGGACCCTGAGGGCAACAGGATTCAGCTCTGGCAGCCCCATCCCGGCATGTGACCACAAGGTACCCGATGAAAGAGGCTGCCGAAGGCAAGCGAGAACAAGTTAGGGGGCGTGACTGTCGGGGGTCTTGCAGTGCCAGACTGAACTGTCCCCTTCACCGAGGTTCCGGTGGAGCGACGCGTACGTTGGTTCGATCTCGACCCATAGCAGCTCGGGGTCGTCGGGGCCTTGATACCAATCAGCCGGGTCGTAGGGCAGGCAGTCCGCTTCCCATAGCTGGCGACTGCGGTGAGCGTCGTCGACAAGACGCGGAATCCCCTGAATCAGCAGCATGTCGTTGTCCGTCTCTTCGCGGACCACCCAGTGGAGCATGACCGCACTCCCGGCTCGAAGATTGTCCGCCTTCACCGATGATTCCCAGGTAGCGACAATGACTCGCTGGTCGATGAAGCCAGGAGAGATCACCGCAAGATGAGGTTTGCCCTGGGGAGTCACTGTGGCCAGGAAGCAGTCCGGCCCCAAGCGAATTGCATGTCCGACCACGTCGGGCCAATCCATTCCGCGTCCTCTCGTGCAACGTCAAGACGATCGTTCCATCAGACTAGACCGGTGACAGCGGTCGGGTTGAAGCAGCCATCACGACAAGTGGCGCTGCAATGATCCCCTGAAGTCGCAGTACTCAGGGGCGGGTAGATCCTGTCGCCAGCGCCTCATGCGGATAGTCCGTCGTGCGTTTCTGGAACGACAGGATCTCTGGCTTCTGGATTACGCCGTGGTCGATGTTCACTGCGCGTCGAATGGTCTCATTCTCGTTCCAGGCGTCCCGGCCTTCCAATACGGTCGGTAGATGAACGAGCAGCGCTGCTGAGATCGACCGGGACGCGCTCTCCCAGAGGTAGCTGGGTGTGTGATCCACGGCGTAGTAGTCGATCGATCCGATCTTGAACATCGGGTCATCGAAGGTGGTCGGCTTCGCGAACGAGAATCCCATGCCTTCGTCGCAGCTGACATCGATGATGAGACAGCCCCGTTTGAGGCGCGATATCTCCGCCTCGGTGACGAACATCATCGGTTGATCGGGGTTCTGGAAGATTCCGTTGACGATGATGTCGGCCTCGCCGAGAAGGTCGAGAAACGGTCGTTCCGTGCCGTCGCGCTCTACGACCACCTGCCGCTCACCGCCCTCGGTGTTCGACCGCAGACGAACATATTCACAATCGAGCACCTCCTCTCGCACTTCGTGATCGGGGCGTTGGATGCAGATGGTGATGTCTCTGAATCCGCGAGCCTTGAGTGCGT
>JBDLIR010000212.1:0-4425 GCA_039714815.1 Actinomycetota bacterium
GCGTTTGCAGCGTTCTATGCGATCTGCCTCGCACTGAACTGGTGGTACTACCTCGGTCCAAAAGCCGAGTACAAGAACCCGTAAGGGCAGACGCCAGATACCAGATACCAGATACCAGATACCAGAGCGCCCCGGACCCGTCGAGGATCCGGGGCGCTCTGCGTTTGGCAACCGTCCGTGCGGGCGGGGGACGCCGGGGCTTCTCCTGCCGGTTCAGTCGGTTGATCGTGGAGTGCGATGGTTCCGCGATTACGGCTGGGTCGTGCTCCGTTTCGATGACGACGACGTGCTCGACCACCTCGAATTCGTCCTCGAAACGATCGCCCTGGCGCTTGAGGATCCCTCCCAGGTCACCTACGCGCTCAACCTTGACAACACCTGGTAGGCGACCCGTCGTGTACCGGTCAGACTCGTTCGATCTCGCGCATGCGTACGACTCGTTGCCAGGGGCGGGTGAGGTACATGATCGGGAACGTGACGAAGTGCACCAGCCTCGTGAACGGGAAGATCGCAAGGAACACGTAGAACGCCACGATGTGGATCTGGAGCACGAGGGGGAACGGGGTGACGAGTTCCGGTTGCGGGTTCAGCTTGATGAGCGACCAGACGTACGGGACGACGACACCGGTCGCCCAAGCGGCACCGAATCGCAGCGCAATGGCGACCCACAGGCCGGTAACGACCTGAACCGCAAGGACCAGGAGTACGACCAGGTCCATCGGTGTCGTCACGACCCGAACCTTTGCGTTCGTCAAGCGGCGGTACAGCAGCACGACGATGCCAAACGCTGCCCACAGGGCGAGTGCGACACCTGTGATCTCGATGGCGTAGAGACGCAGCGGGACACCGTTCCACCAATCCACGGTCGAAGGGAGGAAGAGCACGAAGAGGTGCCCTGTGAGGATGAGGACGATTCCCCAATGGAACGGGATCGACCCCCAAAAGAGCTTGCGACTCTCGAGGAGCTGTGACGAAAGGCTCGAAACGGTGAACGGCGCCTGGCGCCAGCGAACCACGCTCACGGCGATCGCAAGGGCGAGCGCGGCATAGGGAAGTGCCACGAAGAGCATCACGGAGACGGTCTCGGACATGGGCTCACCTCATTCTTTCTTCAGCGACGATGCGCGCCGCTGTGAGTACGTGGAGATACGGGTTCTTCGAATCTGCCTTGTTCAGGGTCTTCTCCATCTTCGTGACGGCGGGGACGAGCACAGGCTCGAGATCGTCGATCGGCTCATCGGTCGCCGCCAGATAGCGAAGGATCGGGTCGAGATGGTCCGGAAGCTCTCCGTCGGGGAACACGTCGACCTCCCGCATCGCTTCGAGGAGTCGAGCCATGAAGCCGCCGCGTTCGTAGCTGTCGCCCCATGCAAGGTGGCCGACGTACGGGGCAACGATCGGGTTGAGGTCGAACGTCGATGTGAACAGCACCTCGAGGTCGCTGAAATCCATACCGTCGACGGCTGTGATGAACCGCCGCATCTCGCGTTCAGCTCTCCCCTCGGGAAGTGCGCCAATGGCTAAACGAAGCGACACCATCCCATCTTCGGTGGGATAGCGCAGCGCACGGGCAACGACGCTCGGCGTATCGAATGTTGTGATGCTCACCATCCTCGTCGCGGCTCCTCGATATAGCCCGTGCCCACTGCGCCCTTGTAGGCGAGCGGGTCGTTGAGTTCCTCGATCGACATCTCTCTGTGGTACGGCGGCAGGACGAAGCGCTCGTCGAGCGTCGGAACCGTGGTCAGCTTGTAGATCGCCTCTGCCTGTTCCTCGTTGAGGTTCGCCGACGCAAGGAGCTTGCGGGTAGCGTCGTCAACGGTCCCGGCGTTGAGGCTCTGATGCCGCTTGAAGATCCGTACCGCGTACATCTTGCGCAAGATCTGGCGGATCACGTCCTCGTTCTTGACGGAGAACAGGTTCGCCAGGTACTGCACGGGGAGTCGTGCACGGTCGAGGTGGTCGAAGAGTTCGAAGTCCTGGAGTTCATCGGAGATGTGGAGACGGACGAGTTCGTTCTCGATCGTCGATACAACCGGTGACAGCGGCGGGACGTAGAACATCATCGCCATCGTCCGGAACTCCGGGTGGAGCGGCAACGCAATGCCAAAGACCTTGACGAACTGGTACAGAGGCGACCGGCGTGCCGTGTCGAGCCAGTCTTCGCCGATCCCCGATTCGCGTGCCGCTTCGATCACCTGGGGATCGTTGGGATCCAGGATCATGTCGAGCTGAGCGGAGAGCAGCTCATCATCCGGGACGGAGGCAGCACTCTCGATCTTGTCTGCGTCGTACAGCAAGACACCCATGTACCTGATCCTGCCGACGCAGCTATGGGCGCATGCAGGCGCCTGGCCTGTCTCCATTCTCGGGAAACACAGGATGCACTTCTCGGACTTGCCCGTGGACCAGTTGTAGTACACCTTCTTGTACGGACAGGCCGCAACGCACATGCGCCACGCCCTGCACTTGTCCTCGTTGACCAGGACGATGCCGTCCTCGCCTCGTTTGTAGATCGCACTCGAGGGGCAGGCGGCGACACACGCCGGGTTCAGGCAGTGGTTGCAGATGCGCGGGAGGTAGTTGAAGACGACCTGCTCGATCTCTTCCATCTGCTCGCGTACACCAGGGTCGAGGTCGGCAAGGCTCACGTCGTTACGGGCGTAGACATCGGATCCACCGAGATCATCGTCCCAGTTCGGGCCGCTGTTGACCTCCATCGGTTTGCCCGTGATCAGGGAGATCGGTATCGCCGTGGGCTGGTCGTCGCTCGCAGGCGCATCGAACAGATCGGAGTACTTGTGGGTGAACGGGTCGTAGTAGTCCTCGAGCTGGGGGAGGGCGGAGTTGAAGAACAGGTTCGCAAGGGCAGCGCTCTTGGACTGCAGACGCAGGTTGATCTTGCCGTCCTTGACGAACTTCCACCCGCCCTTGTAGTGGTCCTGGTCCTCCCAGCCTGTCGGATATCCGGTGCCCGGACGTGTCTCGACGTTGTTCCACCACATGTACTCGGCACCGTCGCGATCCGTCCACAGGTTCTTGCAGGCAACGCTGCACGTGTGGCACCCGATGCACTTGTCCAGATGGAACATCATGCTCATCTGTGCGCGGACTCTCATTTCGTTCCTCCGTCCACCGAGTGGCTGTTGGGGGTCTTTGTCACGTCTCGGGATCTCTTTTCGTAGTGCATCAGAACTCCGGATCCTCGACTCGCCGGATGTACACGAACGTGTCCCTGTTGACACCCGTCGGGCCCCAGTAGTTGAACGCATACGAGAACTGTGCGTACCCGCCTGACATCAGCACCGGTTTGAGCCTGGCCCTCGTCAACGAGTTGTTCATGCCTGCCCGTTTCTTGCGCCGTGGCGAGATCGGTATCCCGAGCGTGCGCTCAGTGGCGTGATACAGGAAGATCGTTCCCTTCGGGATCCGTGCAGACACCGTGCATCGTTGCACGAACACGCCGTTGTCGTTGTACACCTCGACCCAGTCGTTGTCGACGATCCCGAGGTCCGCAGCGTCCTTGTTGTTGAGCCACACCGGATATCCGCCGCGTGACAGCGTCATCATCCGGTTGGTGTCTGAATACGTCGAATGGATCGACCACTTGCCGTGCGGCGTGATGTAGTTGAACAGTTTGCCGACCTGGCCCTCGAGCATCGTCTGCTCCGTCTCTGACAACATGTTGTGATCAGGCCTCGGCTTGTACACCGGCAGGTGCTCACCCCAGGTGAGATAGTTCTCGTGGTCCAGATAGAAGTGTTGACGGCCCGTGAGGGTTCGCCACGGGATGAGATCCTCGACGTTGAGCGTGAACGGACTGTACGCACGGCCCTTTTGCACCTTCCCCGACCACGTCGGCGTGGTCAGGATCCGCTGGGGCTGGCCGACGATCGCTGCGAAGTTGTATCGCACGTCGCGCATTCCCTCTGCGATGTGCGTGAGTTCGAGACCGGTCTTCTTCTCTTCGGCTTCGAAGGCACGGTATGCCAGTTCGCCGTTCGACGCAGGGTCGAGGGCAAGGATCGTCTCGCACACGTCACGATCCTGTTCGAGCGATGGCAGCATGACGTCTTCGCCGTCGATCTCGACGTACGTCGGGCGCCTGCGTGCGAGTTCGTCGTAGAACTCCTCGACGGGCATTCGCAGCCCGTGGGCGGCTACACCGTTGGCCCTGGTTGCGGGCCCCAATGCGCCCCACTTCTCTGCGATCTTCGAGAAGTCCCTCGCGACGACCTTGAACTTGGGCATCGTCTTGCCAGGGATCGCCTCGACCTCGCCCGTCCACCAGTCTTGCTCGACCGGTTGGGAGATCTCGTCGACCGTATCGTGCTGGAGCGGCAGCATGACGACGTCCTCGACGGGCCCGTCGAAGTACCGGGGCGCAAGATCCGACACGCCTCTGGCTATCGCACCGAAGATCTT
>JBDLIR010000213.1:0-4369 GCA_039714815.1 Actinomycetota bacterium
TCCCTGTCGGCCATCTCGGCGATGCGACCGAGATACATGACGGCGACCCTGTCCGAGATGTGTCGCACGACGGACAGGTCGTGGGCGATGAACAGGTACGTCAGGTCGTATTCGTCCTGGAGGTCGTCCAGGAGGTTGAGCACCTGAGCCTGGATGGACACATCGAGTGCCGACACGGGCTCGTCGAGGACGATGAATGACGGGTTCAGCGCCAGTGCCCTCGCAATGCCGATCCTCTGACGCTGACCGCCGGAGAACTCGTGCGGGTACCGGTTTGCGTGTTCTGGCTGCAACCCGACGACCTTGAGGAGAGACTTGACCTGATCGATGCGAGACTTCTTGTCGCCTTCGTCGTGGACGGTCAGCGGCTCGGAGATGATCGAGGCGACGGTCATCCTGGGATTGAGAGATGCATACGGATCCTGGAACACGATCTGAATGTCTTCGCGTACCGCCCGCAGCTCGTCTTTGCCGGCCGTTGCGACATTCACGACCGAGCCAAGCGTGTCTGAGCGGAACCACACATCACCGGCGGTCGGTTCGAGGAGCCGCATGACTGATCTCGCAGTCGTCGACTTGCCGCACCCGGATTCACCGACGAGGCCGAGCGTCTCGCCCTTCTTGATCTCGAAGGAGATGTCGGACACGGCTTTCACGGCACCAACCTGCTTCTTGAAGAAGACCCCCTTGTTGATCGGGAACTCCTTCACCAGGTGACTGACACGCATGATGATGTCGTCGGGCAGGTCGCCTACTTCAAAGACTGACGTGTCGTGCGGGGTTTCAACCGTATCCGTCACGAGCGAACCTCCAAGGCATCATCTCCTGAAACGCTGATCGACTTCAAGTCGAGCTCTTCTGCACGATGGCAGGCAACCTGCTGGACTCCTTCATTGATCGACCGGATGGCTGGCAGCACACGCCCGCAGATGTCGATAGCGAATTCGCACCGGGGCCGGAATCTGCATCCGACGGGCAGATCGATGACCGACGGCGGTGCTCCTGCGATCGAGTGCAGCCGTTCTCTCTGGATCTCGTCGAGTCTGGTCATCGACCCGAGCAGGCCCCACGTGTAGGGATGCTGCGGGTTGTGATAGATGTCGTCCACGTTCCCGTACTCGACGATGCCCCCTGCGTACATCACCTGGATGGTGTCGCAGAATCCCGCGACGACACCCAGGTCGTGCGTGATCAACAGCACCGCGGTGCCCCTGTCCTCAGCAAGTTTCAGCATCAGGTCCATGATCTGGGCTTGCGTCGTCACATCGAGCGCGGTCGTCGGTTCGTCCGCTATCAGGAGGTCCGGGTTACAGGACAACCCCATGGCGATCATGACTCTCTGACGCATCCCGCCTGAGAACTGGTGCGGATAGTCATCGAGGCGGGCCGGGGCGTTCGGTATCTGCACATCCTCGAGGGCTTTGATCGCTATGTCTCTGGCTTCCTTCTTCGAAACGTGCTGATGCATCACGATCGTCTCGATCAACTGGTCGCCGATCGTGTAGACGGGGTTCAGCGCGGTCATCGGATCCTGGAAGATCATCGCGATCTTCCCGCCCCGAACGGCCTGCATGTCGTCCTCATCGAGCGTCAGGAGATTCTCTCCCCTGTAAACGATCGCTCCGGTGACGATCTCCCCTGCGGGCGGTTCGATCAGACGCATGATCGACATAGCCGTCACCGACTTCCCTGAACCCGATTCGCCCACGACGCCGCGTCGCTCACCGGGCAGCAGGTCGAACGAGATGCCGTCGACAGCGCGTACGACGCCCTCTTCGGTCGAGAAGTACGTGCGGAGATCCTCCACATTCAACAACGGTTCGGTCAACGCAGCTCCCTACTTTCGCTCGATGGTCTGGGTCGGGTCGAGGGCATCACGTAGGCCGTCGCCGAGGAAGTTGATCGCGAGGACGGTTGAAACCAGGGCTGTTCCCGCAAAGACCATCTCCCACCAGAACCCTCTGACCGCCATGCGACCTCCCTGGGCGACCATTGCGCCCCACGTCGGGGTTGGGGGCCGGACACCGAAGCCGAGGAAGGACAGGGCCGCCTCGATGATGATGCCGGCTCCGATGATCAGTGTGGTCTGGACGATGATCGGGCTCATCGCGTTCGGCAGGATGTGTCTGAAAACGATCCTCTTGTCTGCCGCGCCGGCCGCTCGTGCTGCCTCAACGAACTCCTTTTCGCGCAGCGACAGGAACTCTGCTCGCACGATGCGCGCGAGACCACCCCATAGCAGGAACCCGAGGAGCATCGCGATGCCGAATGGCCCGGCCTTTATCCAATCGGGTAAGAACTCCATTTCGGGGAGAATCCGGCCGACCACGATCGCCACAGGGAGGAGGGGAAGGCCGAGGATGAGGTCGGTGAATCGCATCAACGATTGATCGACGCCGCCGGGGTAATACCCGGCGAGCGAACCGATGATCGTTCCAAGAGAGGCCACGATGAGTCCCGCCGTGACACCGACGATGAGAGACGCCCGGCCTCCGAAGATGACCCTGGTGAACACTCCTCGACCAAGGTCGTCTGTGCCGAAAACCATTGCTGTGGAGGATGCGTCGAGGGTGAACGTCTCCCCGCTCACGACCTCTTCGTAGAAGACGCCTTCGCTACTCGTGCGCGGCGGGATGTTTCGTAGGATGCGCCCGTTCGAATCAACGAGGCTCTTCGTCGGCGGATCGATCCACCCTGCGCTCTCCATCACGGGGGCTACCGTCACGACGAGCGTGAGCGCGATCAGGAACACCGTGGAGATCATGGCTAGTTTGTGGCGTCGGAGCCGTGTCGAGAACAGGTTCCATTGGGTTACCGGTTCGACCGACATCCCCTCGACTTCGGAGATCAAGTCGGTCGTCGACGGTCCGTCTGGCTGGCTATCAGTCATATCTCACCCTGGGATCAAGGACTCCGTACAGAACGTCCGCGACGATATTCATAATGACGATCCCGACACCGATCACCATCACGATCGCCATCACTACCGGATAGTCAATCGTTGCGATCGCCGTGATGTACAAACGACCGACCCCGGGCCAGCCGAAGATGGACTCGGTGATGATGGCGCCACCGATCATGAACGCTATGTCGAGCGACACGAGCGTGACGATCGGGATCATGGCGTTGCGCAGGGCGTGCTTGACGATCACCGTGCGTCGCGGCAGACCCTTCGCTTTCGCTGTTCGGAGGTAATCGGAGTGCAACACCTCCAGCATCGATGCGCGCTGGAAGCGCGAGTATCCGGCAAGGGAGATCAAGGCGATAGAGATCGCAGGGAGGGCAAGATGCTGGAAGGTGTCGACGATCTTGTCCAACGACGACATACTCGCATACGAGGGGTCGTTCATCCCCGTAACGAAGAAGAGTTTCACTCCCGTCCACTTCTCGAGGTAGAGAGCGAGAACGATCTGCAACCCGACGCCGATGATGAAGATCGGGGTAGAGAATGCCAGGAAGGCTCCGATGGTGCCCAGTTGATCGAAGAATGAGTACTGGCGGATCGCCTGGTAGATCCCGAGTGGGATCCCGATGATCAGCGCGATAGCCAGTGCGGTGAATCCGAGCCTGAACGTTGCGCCCACTCTTGAGAAGACGAGGTCCCACACATCGCCGCCGCCCTGGAAGGACACTCCCCAGTTCAGACGGACTGTCGTGTTCGTGATCGCAACGTAGAGAGCGACCGTCCAGAGTGCCATGATGTACGCGCCCCGCCACTGTGACCGGACGAACTTGACCATGAGGAATGTCAGCGTCGCCGCGACCACGATCGCTACGACGGGCGTGATGTTCTGCAGTGAGAAATCGGTCGGTGTGAGGTAGTTCTTCAACCACGTCGTGTACTGACGCCAGACAGGTTGATCGAGACCCCATAGCTCGGTCAGTTGAGCGATCACAGGCTGCATGCGGGGATTCAGTTTGAGACGATCGAGTGGGCCACCCCCGGAGGCCTGAAGAAGAGAGAACACGATGACACTCAGCGCAAGGAGCGTTACTAGTCCGTAGACCAACCGTCGAGTGATGTAGGCGAGCATGCGGAACCTCTAACTCGTGAGCGTTTGCAACTATAACGCATGGCGCGTGCTCTCAGCGGTTGAAACGGCAAGAAACCTGACGTATTTCGACTATCGGCCCTGATCGAGGTGGAACCAGGGCGAGTTCGCCAACAGTTAACGTCTCTTAAGGATTAGAGCGGACCGGGAACCGCCTTCCGAATTCCGCTTTCCGCTTCTCTCCCCCGGCTCTTTGGACGGGGGAGATGTCGAGGAACGAGACAGAGGGGGAAACCGAGTCGTACCACTCAGCCCGCACGCAACCTGAGTGGATCATCGTGGTCTCCCCCTCCGACCTCGCTGCGCTCGGCCACCTC
>JBDLIR010000214.1:0-4368 GCA_039714815.1 Actinomycetota bacterium
TGCTACACAATCGAGCTGTGAGCTGTGAGCTGTGAGCTGTGAGCTGTGAGCTGTGAGCTGTGAGCTGTGAGCTGTGAGCTGTGAGCTGTGAGCTGCGCCTACCGGTTCTCGACGTCTCCGGTCTTGATGTCGCCAACGGACTCGCCCACGATGATCTGGTCGAGTGTGCGCGCGACAAGCGGATACGAGACCGGTCCCGAGACCTTGCCGACCACGATGCCGTCCCTGTCGACGAAGAACGTCTCCGGGATGCCGAGCACGCCCCACTCAAAGGCCGTTGCGGACCCCTCGTCCACGACATAGACCGTCTCGTCGCTCCATCCGAGATCGTCAAGCCATGCCACCGCGTTGGCGTTCGTGTCCTGGTAGTTGACCGAGATGAACGTGACGCCCTTGTCCTCGTACTCACTCGCAGCCTGGAGCAGGGCGGGGTGCTCCCCCCTGCAGGAGAGACACCAACTTGCCCAGTAGTTGACGACGATGATGTCGTCACCGAAATCTGCGAGTGACACGTCTCCGGAACCGTCGAGAAGCGCGATGGGAGCGGTTGGCGCGGGTTCGTCGATGAGCGGCGATGTCGAGATACTCGGGTCACCGCCGAACCGGCTTGCGAAGATGATGGAGAGCAGCATGAATCCGATCGCAGCAGCTATGGCCGCCCAGACCATCTTCCCCCCGCGTTTCGATTCGCTTTCGGTCGGGATGGGTGCCTCAGCCTCGGATTCCATCAGCTCTCCGCCTTGATCTGTTCGAGCAACTCAACGGCAGATTCCTTGACCTCGTCTGGCACTTCGTCCGACGCCATGACCGCTACGAGGAGGGCTTCTGCCTCGTCGTAGCGCCCTAGCGTCGTGTAGATGTTGCCGAGGAACCACTTTGCGGCGAGGAAGTCGGGTTGGCGCTCCAGGGCGACCTCAACATACCCAGCAGCGATATCGGGCCGTCCGGACAGATAGGTCATCCACCCGACGTTCGCCAGCGCCTCCGGGTGCTGCTCGCGGTCGAGCACCTCGAAGTAGTGGTCAAGCGCCTTGTCGAACTCGCCAGCTTCGAAGTAGCGTCCGGCGAGGGCGAGCCGCATAGGGACGATGTCGGGGTTCTCTGCGACGACCACCTCCATCTCATCGTTCGTGATGGTCGAGAGGTCGATCTGGCCCTCGCCACGCACGACATCGCCAACGATCCCATCTGCACCCACGACCGACGGTGTATTGAGCGAGCGCACAGCGAACACGCCGATAACGACAAGGGCGATCGCCACGAGTCCGATACCCATGAGGGCCCTCTGGTCGAACCGGCCTCCACGAGTATCGGTCTCCGTGGGATCCTCTTCATCGAGCGTTGCCTCAGGTTCGAGATGCTCTGATGCCTCGATCTCAGCGAGTTCGTCTTCGTACCGGCTGCGGATCTTCGATGCTGTGGCGACATCGAGGTCACCGTCGCGTACCTGTGCGTCGATGTCGGCGAGTTCCTCGTGGAGCAGTTCGATCTGTTCGCGTCTCTGGTCGCTCATTGGTTGACCTTCGTACGCTGTTTGCCGGAGCGATACATCCAGGCGACGACAGCCGCCCCCGCAGCGATCGCGAGTATCGGTACGAGCCACAGGACGAGAGACCAGCGACTCGTTGACGTGTCGAGAATGTATGAGTGGCCGAAGTTGGAAGCGAACTCATCGATCACCTCGTCATCCGTTGCGCCATCAGCAACGCGTTGCGCGATGATCACCCTGTACTCCGCGGCGACCGAGGACTGCGACTCCGCGAGCGATTCGCCGTTGCAGAACGGGCACTTGATCGACGAAGCGAGTGCGTCAACGCGCTCGGCATCGGTCGGAGCAGGTGAGCCTCCCTGAGCCAGGCCGACAATGATGAC
The DNA here is from genome assembly GCA_039714815.1 of Actinomycetota bacterium. Lineage (GTDB taxonomy): Bacteria > Actinomycetota > Acidimicrobiia > Spongiisociales > UBA5794 > JAMBLL01. The sequence continues at coordinate 1,873 of JBDLIR010000214.1, forward strand.
CGCGAGTGCGAGCGCACCGATCGCACCGAAGATCAGGTTCTTCGCTTTGTCAGTCATCGGAACCCCCTGACTCCACTGCTGGCTCGGTCGACTCGCTCTCGCGAGGAGCCCGATGCTGTCTGGAAGGTTTCGGGGTCATCGCAAACAGTCCGCCGATGACAACGATCGCTCCGCCTGCCCACAGCAACCACTGGAGCGGGAACACGAACACGTTGAGTTCGATGCGCTCGGCGGATCCGCCTGCGATGGCCAGGTACACGTCGTTCACGATGCCTGTCGACACGGCAGGAGTCCCGATCGGCTGTGCCGAGCCTGGATACATGTTGATCCGTGGCTCGAGCGTGTCGATGACATCAGAGCAGGACTCATCGAGAACCTCGACCTTCACGCCCGAGACCGACCGGTTCGGTTCGACCCTCGACACGGGTTCGACGTACTGCACGCAGTACCCGGCGACGACCGCCGATTCACCCTGGTTGAGCGCGATGAGGTTGCGGGTTGCAAGACCTCCGGTCGTTGCGATGGCGAGCGCTATCAGGGCAATCCCGACGTGGGCGATCTGGCCCCCCCAGTAGCCTGGCTCGTTGCGCAGGACCTTCCCCGACGCCGTGAACACCGGCTCGGGACGCGAATGCACAACAGCCACGAACCGGACGACGATCACCGTGACGACGAAGAACGTCAGCACGATCGTGGCAACGACCGCTGTCGAGTCGATCCCCCATCCCACCGCAAGAGCACCAGCGATGAGGCCCACGACAGTCGCCAACCGGAGACGCTCCCACAGGATCTTCGGTGTCGCGACCCTCCACGGAGCGACCGACCCGATGCCGAGGACCAGCAACAGGAGCAGGGCGATCGGAATGGACGCCCTGTCGAAGAACGGGGTCCCGACGGCGACCTCGTCGCCGGATACCGCTTCCACGAGAAGCGGATACATCGTTCCGAACAGCACCGTGAAGGCGAACACCGACAGCAGCAGGTTGTTCGCAAGGATGTAGCCCTCTCGTGATGACAGGGAGTCGAGGCGTGGAGCCTGCGCGATATCTGCAGATCGCCATACGAACAGGCCGAGGGACCCGATGACGATGACCGCCAACAAGCCGAGAAGAACGGGCCCGATGACCGACTGGGAGAACGCATGTACCGAGGCGATGACCCCGGAGCGCGTGAGGAACGTCCCCAATATGGTGAGCGAGAACGTGGCGACGACGAGCACGAAGTTCCACGACTGGAGCATCCCCCTGCGCCGCTGCACGATCGCTGAGTGGATGAACGCCGTCGCCGTGAGCCAGGGAAGGAACGAGGCGTTCTCCACCGGGTCCCACGCCCAGTACCCGCCCCAGCCGAGCACCTGATACGACCACCAGCCGCCGATGAGTATGCCGGCCGTGAGGAACACCCATGCGATGAGCGACCAGCGATGCGTCCTGTCGAGCCACGTGCGACCGAAGTCCCGCCTGATCAGCGCAGCGACCGCAAATCCGAACGGGACCGTGAACCCGACGTATCCGATGTAGAGCAGAGGCGGATGGACGGCCATCATGAAGTTGTTCTGCAACAGCGGATTCGGGCCCCTGCCATCGACAGGGACCATCGCGTCGACGAACGGCCACCACGACGAGTCCACGCACCCGATCGCGCCGGCCTGTGTGCACACCGCAAACGGGTTCGCTGCAGTGGCCATGAGCCCGAACCAGAAGACGGCAACAGCTCCCATCACCGCCAGGGCAAGGACCCCGAGCCCGTCCTTACCGCCGACGGTTCTCCATACGAACCAGATGAAGCCGGCGAGGACGAGTCCCCACAGAACGATCGACCCTTCAAGAGCAGCCCACGCGCCGGCAAAGAGGAAGAGATACGGAGTCGTTGTTGCCGTGTTGTTCGCGATGTACGCGATCGAGAAATCTGCGCTCAGAATCCCGATCTCGAGCAGTACGAACGACGTTACCGCTGCGCCGAGGAGAACGGAGACAGGCAGCCTCAGTTTCGCTGCGTCACCTGTTCGCGAGTACCGGATCCCCTGTGCGGTGATGCTGATCGCCGCGGCGAGTGCGACGAAGATCGCAAGGTATCCGGCGAGAGCGATCATGACTCAGTGCAGGCGTGGTCAGTCTCGTCGTAGTCCTCGGCGTCAGTGCGGTACTGCTCGTCGTGCTTGACGAGCATGGTGTCTGACTCGAAGGCCTCTCCGGACCAGACCCCTTCGACAACGACGCCGATCCCTTCCTGGAACAGCTGCGGAGGCACACCGGTGTGTATCACCTGGACCGACGTCTCGCAATCCTCGACGGTGAACGTCACCGTCGTATCGTTCTCACTCACGGATCCGGGCACGACACGGCCTCCGAGCCGGAGCCGTGCATCGTCTGGCTCCCGTGCTTGAAGTTCGGCGGGTGTGTTGAAGTACACGAGCGAGGAACTCAGGTTGACCATCAAGAAGCCAAGGACTCCGATGATCACGATCGCCGGGATCACGAAGCGGGCATATCTCCT
>JBDLIR010000215.1:0-4364 GCA_039714815.1 Actinomycetota bacterium
GATGTGGCCACCCCACGCAAGGATGGCTGTCTCGCTGTCGACGGTGAACGTCACCCGGATCGACGTCTCGGCCCGCTTATCGGCGAGAACGCCCTGGTCCAGGTATTCGATATTGGTGATCGTTCCGCCGTAGAGCGTGAACACCTTCTCCCCGGCCGGGAGTGAGGCGAACTCAGCTCCGGGCTGTCCCCCGCCGTTGTTCTCAGGCGCGGGAATCGGGTACGTCGTCGTCGTTCCGAACGGGCCGTACCCGGACGTCGGAGTGACCGTCTCAGCGGGATGCCCAAAGCCCTCGTTGTGCGGCTCGAGCCGGTCGAAGTGCGTCAGGAAGTCGATCGCGTGCTTGAACGAGTGCTTGATGTCGTACCCGAGATCGAGCTCGATGACCGTGCCGTCCGTCGGCAGATCGGTCATGATCGCGCGATAGGGGATGGAGAATCCCTCCACGTAGTGCGAATTCTGGGCACCGGCGTTGCCGTTGACCCAGTCGCATGGGTCAGTCGGCGAATCGGCCGCCCCGTTCCGACACTGATCGAGGTTCACCGCCGGCGGAGCAGCCTGCGCCGGTTCGTTGTACGCCGGTACAACCACCACCACCGTGAACGCGAGAAGAGCCGCTAGCGCGGCATTGAACATTCGTCTACTGATCCCATTGCTGGGAAACCATGTATTGAGCATGGCGCCTTCCTCCAACCCTATGTGCCGAGGTTGTCCCCGGTTCCCTTCGGCTCAGCCCTGAGCCCTTTTTGAACCCTGTTTTCCGCCGGAAATGCGCTCTCCGGCAGACCTTCCAGTCCATCTCTCATTGAACTCCCTCGAGGCGCTTACTCCAATGGGTCAAGCGCATCATTTGAGTTCTCCCAGAACCGTACCGCTACCCAGCGTGGGTGGCAATACCCAATCCGTATTGAACCTGAGGACTAGACACGTGATCGGGTAGACGGGTGAATAGGTAGACGGGTGGACGGGTTGAGAACACCGGGATCAGGAAGGGGCGCCCGTTTGGGCGCCCCTGTCCGGTTCGAGTTGACCGCTTGCTCGGAGGGCTATGTAGCTTCTCCTGGTTCGTCCTTTCGCCGTCCCGTTGCCAGGAGGGTCGCGGCTCCGGTGAGCAGGAGCGCAAGGGCGATAAGTGCCACTACGTCTGCCGAGATGCCGGTCTTGGGTAGCGCCGCCACAATTCCGAAATCTGCGGTCAGGAAGGATTCGCCGTCGGCAAGTTGAATCGTGAAAGACGAAGCCGTGGTCACCTTGTTCGAGCCCTCTGCCGGGTCAGGGATCGAGCTCAGGATCAGTTCGGCCGTATAGGTCCCTGCCTCAAGACCTGAGAACAGATACAGGCCGCTGGCGTTCGTCACAGCCTCGGCCGTTGTGCCGTCGGGAAGCGTGAGCTTCACTATTGCTCCGGCGATACCTTTCTCGTCGGAATCCTGCACACCGTCACCGTTCTCGTCGTTCCATACGAAATCCCCGATCGTCGCCGATGCTTCGACGAACACGGGAACAACGGTTGCATCGTCCTCCGCCACGACTGTCGTCCCGGCGGGCCCAACTCCTGTCGCGACGGCGACATTCGTGAAGGTCCATGTGATCACGTCCGGCGTGTGGGTCGAGACACACGTATGCGTCGATGATTCGCCGATGGCGAGGTCACCGACCGACAGGTCACAGTCGGGTACGAGCGCGTCGGTCACGGTCACATCGTGCAGCGGGACGTTCCCGGTGTTGGTCACCGTGATCGTCCATGTCACCTCGGATGCTTCGTCACCGGGGATCGTGCCGGGCTCGACATCCTTCACGATCGATATCGCTGGATCCGATCCGAAGTAATGAGACGGATCTGAATCGCCGACCGGCGCCCCGGTTACGGCATTTCCCGTGACCGTACCGATATTGGCGTACTGACCGGCGGTCGCGGCTCCTGACACGGTGCATGTCATGGACGCGCCCACGGCGAGCGATGTCTCCGGGCAGCTGATCGCACCGAGCACGTCATCGGTGACCTCGATGTCGACAACGTCGGCCGTTCCGCTGTTCGTGACGACGTAGTCCCAGGTGACCAATCCACCCACAGGCACGTACGGACCCGGAGCTTCGTCGGCGTCCTCGGTGTTCGTGGCTTTCTCGATGTCGATGCCGGCGGCAGAGTCATCGTTGGTGATCGTGCACGTCTTGTTCTCGCCGGGTGCGAGCGTGATGGTGCCGTCAGCAGCGCAGTCGCCGCCCCACACGGACGCCGCGTACCCCGGTTGTGTGGTCTCGCTGGCCGTGTGCGTACCGGCTGTGACAGTGTTCTGCACGCCCCATGTGACCTGGTCCGTGTCGATGAAGGCGTCGAAATCGGATTCGGTGAGTTGTCCGCCGTCATCGTTGATGACCGTCTTCACCAACGTCAATGTCGGGGCAATATCGTCGTTGTTGATCGTGCAGGTGGCCGTGTCACCCGGGGCGAGCACGATCTGGTCGTTGTTGTCGCCGACCAGATCTGCGCCAACGCAGGACCAGGCGCCGGGCTCGTAACCCGATGGGCCCGATTCGGAGAGCGTGTAGGCAATGCCCGCGTCAACGAAGTTCGGGCCAACGGACGCCTCGGAGGGATCACCGGTCGCCTGATCAGAGAACCCCCCGCTGCCAGCGGCAGTCAGGGTCCAATCCGTTGCAGGGTTGGACCCGCCATCGTCATTGGTGACGATCTTGACCAGTTCCAGCGTCGGTGCAAGCTCGTTGACATACCAGCATTCGACTGTCTCGAACGGGTCCAGTTCGATACTGGCTATCTCCCCATTTGTCGTTGTGTTTTGGTCCTTGTCCTCGGCGCACGTCAAACTCGTGAACGACCACCCCGCGGGTAATGCGGCGAGCGTCTCGGTGACAACCTTCGTTGAATGATCGTCGCCGGCGAGAATGCCTTCGAAGACCTTGGTGGTCGATTCACTCGTGTCGATCGAGAAATCGGACATGCCGCTTCCGGACGCGGTGTAGTCGAACGTTGCGTCGCCTCCGACGGTTTCCTTGTGGATGATCACGGTTCCCGTCGGAAACACCGTGGCAGCAGAGAGGGATCGATCCTGGTTCCCGGTGGAGACGGGTCCCTCACCGAAGTCCCAACCCTTGATTCGCATGTGGTAGGGGGACCCCGGCACGCCACCGGCTGCATTTCCTTCTCCCCAGACGCCCGGTCCCAAGGCGATGTGTCCGCCCCACGCCAGGACTGCGTTCGGGCTGTCGACAGTGAACGTGACGTCGACCCGTGTTTCGGATTGCTTGGCTGTCAGGTCCCCCTGGCTCACATAGGCGATGGCCGTGATGTCACCGCCGAAGATCGTGAACAGGCGTTCCCCCGCGGGCAGCGAATTGAAATCAGCAGCAGGTTGTCCCGGCGTTGGCGATCCAGCGGAGCTGGGGACTGGGATCGGGAACGTGTCCACTGTTCCGGACAGGCCAGCAACACCGTCGGTGGGGACAACGGTCTCCGCGTCATGACCGAAACCAAGGTGTGGTTCGTATCGCTGATACGAAGTCAGATAGTCGAGCGCGTGGGAGTCCGAGTGCTTGATGTCGTATCCGAGTCGGACCGTGATCGGAGTTCCGGTCGGAAGATTCTCCATGATCGCCCGATACGGGGCGGAGTACCCCTCGATCATGTGAGCCTGGGTTGAATTGAGGTTGCCGTTCTGCCAGCTGCAGGGATCGCTCGGCGAACCCGCTGAACCGTTCGCACACTGCTCGAGGGATATCTTCGGCGGTGCGGCTTGAGCGGGGGCGGAGAAGCCGGGGACGGCCACGACGACTGTGAATGCAACCAGGGCTGCAACAGCCGTGCTCAGGAAACGGCGAACCGTCGCGTCATTTGGGAACCGTTCGCGTGTCATCAGATCTGCCTCCTACCCGCTTCCGGAGAATCTCCCCGGCTCGTCGTTCAGCTCAGCCCCGAGCTTCACCCCCGCACGGTACCGCTCCAGTAGGGCGCCAGCAATGGTCAAACCGCTGGAGTCCGTAGTGTCTAGTGCCCTTGTCACCCGTACGGAGAACGCTGTGCACTCGAATGCCGGTGTCAGGCTCGACCGTTTCGATTGAGCATCGGGACCTGAACGGAGGGGCACGCGAGCGAGCCCGTCACATCGTCCAGTTCCACCTGTGGTCCGCTCAACCATCGCCAGATGAGAGCGGCTTCCTCGATCTCCGCGATGGACACGGTCGAAGGTCGATCGATGCCGGGATCGGCTTCGACCAAGGGCAGCTGGCTCGCGTCCTGTGACGCTGCGACAAGCCGCCCTCGATCGATCACGATGTGTACACCGTCGGGGCCCGTCGCGTGGATGCGCCCTGCCCGTTGGAGCGAGTTCCAGCACCTCCGGGCCATC
>JBDLIR010000216.1:0-4357 GCA_039714815.1 Actinomycetota bacterium
GGCTCTTCGTACCCGTCATCGCGCTCGACCGTGTGAACACCAGACCCGCCACGGTGCCGATCCAGGAGTGCGAGACCGAAAGCATCCCCCGAACGCTGGTTTCCCTCATGACCACTCACGCTTCAAGTATCCACCACAAACCAGACTCTGGCAAGGTGCTGGCGGGCAATCCGTCCCTTTCGATCCAGGACGAGCGCGTCATGCCGATTCGAAGTGAGTCACCGCGACCTCGGGGAGCCCTGCCGTGGTGAGCAGCTCACGGGCCTTGTCCATCGATCCAAGATACGGGGTCTCAGGTCTCGCCTTCAGATCCGCTGCAACACCCACCCAATCGACACGGTCGGCCGTGGCAATGATCAGACGCAGTGCATCCACGAACGTCACGTCAGAGCCGTCGGTTGCTTGCACGATGCGATCAACGACGAGGCTCTCCGCAGTAATGACATTGACCAGTACCTCGTCCGCCAGCCGGATTCGTTCGAATGATCCATCGAGGGTCGATTCAGGGAACTCGACCAGCTCCTTGGTGCCGTCCGGGTAGTCCCAGCGAAGATGTCGACCTCCCGTCTCGACGAAGCCAGCATCCACAAGCGCACGACGATCGTCAGGCGTCACGACACCAACGATGTCGACATCCGTCGGCACGTACCCGCCGGTGTGGAGATCCACGGCAGCCCCGCCAACGAGGAAGACCGTCCGCACAACGATGGCATCGATCGCAGCGACCAGCCAGAGTCGCCGAAGCGACCGGTCGGGCTCACCATCGGCTCGGATGAGCTCTGCCCTGCCCGGTGCGGTCATGCTGGTTCCAGCGCCGAACGCTCCGACCCGACATCGATGCCCATCTGCTCCTTGCGATCGAGACGGTCCCCCGGTTCCGAGACACCGACGCCTGAGTCGTCGAGACGCTCCCGACCGGCGGCCCTGCGCATGAGTGCGGCCTCGACGGGCACGATCTTCGGCGGTGTGACTGCAATGGCGGACAGGTCAGCACCGATCGCGTCCAACACTCGCTGCAACGTCGACAGCCGCGGATCCGTAAGCCCGTTCTCGACGCGAGAGAGATGAGCGATCGTCACGCCGGAGCGTCGGCTCACCTGGGCAAGCGTAAGCCGTACCGCCTCCCTGCGCTGACGCAAGCGCTCGCCGATCATCAAGAGATACAGATCCTTCTTCATATGTTTGTTATTGTATACGATAACTCTCTTGTTGACTAGCATAAAGACATCGTGTGTGTCATACCCGCGCCATACGGTGTCCCCATGAGAACCGCAGGTGCATTTCCGGGAGCGGGCCTGGGACGCGAACCCGCCCAGAAGGGGCTCACGCTCCCCGCCGAGATCCTCACGCCCGACGAGGTGCTCGCCATCCTCGACGAGTGCAGGGACACGACCACCGGCATCAGGGACCGCGCCCTCATCACGGTGATGTACCGCTCGGGCCTTCGGGTAAGCGAGGCCCTAGCGCTGGAACCGAAGGATGTCGACCTCCACATCGGTTCCATTGCGGTCCTCCACGGCAAGGGAGATCGACGACGAACAGTCGGCATCGACCCTGGTGCAGCTCCCATCATCGAGCAGTGGGTCGAGATTCGCACCGAACGCCTCGCTCCCCCACGCGGCGTGCCGCTCTTCTGCTCCCAGAAGTGCCGGAGGATGTCCAAGTCGATGGTGCGCGAGATGCTCGTGCGCAACGCACGACGAGCAGGCATCGACAAGCGCGTCCACCCCCACGGCCTGCGTCACACGATGGCCTACGAGTTACTCATGGAGGGCGTCCCGATCCCTGTCATCCAGCGTCAACTCGGCCACGCAAGTCTCCAAACCACCGACACCTACCTGTCCCACATCGCGCCCAAACAGGTCCTCGAGTTCATCACGGCCCGAAGCTGGGGTGCGCCTTGACCTCATCGGGCGGTTCGTTGCCCGACACCGTCCAGCGGTCCCTCCAATCTCCCGGTGGTTCCACACCCCGAGCTTCCAGCCACAGCTGGAGTGCCTCGGCCACGACAACCGAACGGGATCGGTGCGTCGGTGTTGCCACATCCACGAGCGATACGAGCTCCCGGGGAAGCGAGACGTTGATTTGACGGAGATTCGTTGAAGCCATGACACGAAGGTGTCACATCGCGACCGTCATTTCAAGGGGGCCGTGCAGCGACCGCGCCGGTCATGTCATCCGCCGATCCGGTCATTCGTTCACGAGGCAGCGTTGTCGTCAGTTCTCGGTGAACGTCACGGGGTCGAGGCGTGTTCGGTCGACTTCTAGCCGTATCACGTCTGCACGGAAGTAGTGACCCGCCGGATCGAAGTTCTGCCGCTCTCCGCGTACGAGTGCAGCATCTATGTCCGCCATGACGAGCTGTTCAGCGTTCGCAACGGGCTCGACGATCCAGGTCCCGTCCGGTGCAGCGATCGCTGATCCACCGTCGTATCCAAGGTCGCCGGAAGCAAGTGCCTGGTCACGCAGCGGGAAGGCAAGGGGGATGTCGTCTGGTCGCAGAAGCGTCCCCGCGGAAAGCACGTAGCAGCGTCCCTCCATCGCAACGAATCGGGTGATGTCGACCGTATTGCGGACGGAACCCGGCCAGCTCGCCACGTGAAGCGTCGTCCCTTGTGCGTACAGCGTGTGGCGAACCGACGGAACCCAGTTCTCCCAGCAGTTGAGTCCCGAAACCGTGAAATCGCCGACAGCGTGGGTACGCAGACCGTTGCCGTCGCCGATACCCCACGCCATGCGTTCCTCGTGGGTGGGCATCAGCTTGCGGTGGGCGCTCACGACGCCGTCAGCGGGGTCGATGGCGACGAGCGTGGCGTATACCGTCCCTCCACTCGGCGAGCGTTCCGTGATCCCCACATACGTGAACACGCCGGTGTCACGAACCGTATCGGTGATGGCACCGATCTCCGGGCCATCGAGATACACGGCACCTGCCAGGTAGTAGGCGTACGCCTCCTTCTGATCCGCTGCGTTGAAACGAGCGCCGTCCGTGACCGAGATCCAGAACGGATACCCGGACAGGAAGGTCTCACCAAATGCCACGAGATCGACATCTTCGTTCGCTGCGCGCTGGATCCAGTCGGTCACGACCGAAGTCGTGGCCCCGGCATCTCCCCACACAGGTGCAGTTTGTGCTGCTGCAATGCGCATCGCATCATCGTACTCCACGACCCGTCCCTTCTTCCTAGCTGGGACGGAGTTCGGTTTGGCGTTTCTTGGGGAGGTTCTCGAACACGAGGTGGTAGGACTCCTCGATGAGTTCGCGTATCTCGTCCATTGGGGCCTCATCGACGAGATCGATCGTCATCCAGTGACGCTTGTTCATGTAGTAGCCCTCCCGAACGAAGTCGTACTGGGCCCGCAGCGCAGCACCGTCCTCGGGGAGCGCCTTGAGGGTGACGAAGTCGCTTCCCTCGATGTTGACCAGCGCAAACATCTTGTCGGCCACCCGGTACACGTTGGTCCCTGGCCCGAACGTGTTGTCCATCGTTGCCGCAGGCTGGTCGGCGCACCACGTGCATACCTGGTCGATTCTCGTCTTCTTCGCCATGGGTGGTCACGGTACCATCAGGCCGACTGCAGCACCTCGATGCCCTGTCTCGTGAAGACCTCGACGAGTTCATCCCAACGCTCGTCGGAGTAGCGTTCAAGACCGAGCTTGGGCTGGTTCCCCTCGATGATGTCGATCTTCGCCTCCCCCATGTTGTGATAGGCAAGCAGGTGGATGCGCTCGTGCCCGAGATCGCGAAGGAGCGCAATGACGGCGTCGACATTGGTCGGAGTGTCCGTGAAGCCTGGTATCGCGGCCATCCGGAACTCGACAGGGAAACCGCCCGATGCGAGCTTGCCTGCGTTCTCCATGATCCTGTCGAAACCGCCGCCGAGGTGCTCTCGATGGAGCTGCGCATCGAGGATCTTGAGATCGAAGTAGATGAGATCCGCAATGCGTAGCGTTGACTCCCACGCGACCCATGGGAACGTCCCGGACGTCTCGATGTTGGTGTGGATCCCTGCCTCGGCACAGAGTGCAAGGACACGTTCGAGGAACGCATGGTGGAGCGTCGGCTCCCCACCGGTGAAGGTGACTCCGCCGCCGGAGCTGTCGTAGTAGGGCCGGTCCGCGAGCAGCTTCTCCATGAGTTCTTCGGGCGTGAGACTCTCACCGATCACCTTGAGCGCGTCGTACGCGCAGGCCTCGACACAGAGGCCGCACTGTTCACAGAGGTCGTGGTCGACACGGTATCCCTCGAGACGGATCGCCCCGCTTGGACACACCGCAACACACTCGAAGCTCTCGGTACAACGATCTGCATAGAACCCGGTGACCGGCCTGACCGCCTGCGACTCGGGGTTCTGG
>JBDLIR010000217.1:0-4344 GCA_039714815.1 Actinomycetota bacterium
GATGAGCTGATGTCGGGCGGATATCGGTGGAACTGTCGTGGAACCCACCGTCGTCGGTGCGGTGGCATCCTGGTCCCCGGTCGTCGTGCATGCCGCTGCTACCAGAGCCAATCCCACGACGAGAGCGACAGTACGCACCATGATCATATGAGTGCATACGCACAGACACGGGATCCTGTTCCCGAAACCGGGTGGCTAGGCGTCTCTCCAGTCAGTTGAGATCTACTTCAGCCTCGTGTTTCGCTTCGAGCGACTCCTGGATCGCCGCTTTCTGCTCCTCATAAGAGAACGTGTAGGCGATCTCGTGATGAGGAACGAAGTTCGATACCAGTGCGGTGATCAGAGCAGCGACCGGCAGCGAGATGAAAGCCCCCATGGGTCCGGCGATCGCACCACCGAACAGGGCTCCACCGAACGCGACCGCCCCGTTGAGCGACATCGTCTTGGACGAGATCTTGGGGCTCAGGTAGTAGTTCTCCACCTGCTGGTAGATCAACACGTAAGCGAGGACGATCAGGGCTGGCACGAGACCCCGGATGGCGAGTGTCAGGACGATCGGTATGGCTCCACCGATGTAGGTGCCGATCGCGGGTATGAACACGGAAACGAATCCGCCGAACACAGCGAGCGGAACAGCGAGAGACACCGGCATGCCGACGAGAACCATCGTGAAGAAGAAGCCTGTGCCGTTGATGACCATGAGCACCATGCGTGAATAGAAGTACCCGCCGGTCTGGATGATCGCCTGGTCCCATGCCCAACCGATCTCATGCTGGCGCTTCTCGGGGAGAAGGCCGAGGACCGAGCGTTGGAACCTGGGTGCATCTGCCGTGAAGTAGAAGGTGAACATCGCCATGGTCGCGATGTTGAATATGAATCCAAGGCTCGATGTCGCGAGACTGAAGAGGCTGCCGAGAGACCCCTTCGCCCAAGCCAGTAGTTCGTCTTCGAGGCTCGTCGCCCAGTCGCCGTCGAGTCCAGCGCCAGACCCGATCGTGACTCCGAACGTGTCTTCAGCCCACGAAACCGCGTTGTTCAGCCATTGGGCGCCCGAGTCACCGATCGTCGATGCGAGCGTCGCCACAGCAGGGATGAGGATGAGGATGAGCGCCAGGAAGCCGAGACCGCTCACGAGGTAGATCACGCCTACCGCAGACCCGCGCCTCAATCCGTAGCGGTTCGTCAGCCAGAGCACCGCCGGCTGGAGTGCCAGGCTGAAGAAGAACGACATGCCGACGAGAACAACGAGACTAGCCGCCTCCTTGATCACCCACAGGCCGATCAAGACGGCAAGTGCCACGCCAGCGACCTTCCACAACGTCGCGGTCTCGAACGCGATCCGAACCCGCGAAACAGCGCCGTCCGTGGACGCCTTGGTGATGTCGTTGGCCATCGCAAGTCCTCCTTGGCTTCGCCAACCATCGTAGTCGCTCCGCCGCGACGATGAACTGTTTACCGGTGGTCCTATCCCTCCCTCGGAGCGTCAAGGTGGTCCTGGCGTGGCCTGTAACCTGGCAGCCCGATGTGAGGAGCACGATGGAACTGCCGACCGAGATCAAGGACGCACTCGATGACAAGGTCTATGTGCATCTTGGGACGATCATGCCGGACGGATCTCCCCACGTGTCGGTCGTCTGGATCTCTAGGGACGGGGACAAGGTCCTGTTCTCGACCGCAGAAGGCCGGATGAAGCCGCGCAACCTCGCACTCGATCCCAGAGTTGCGTTGTCGTTCACGCCCCCCGATATGCCATACAAGAACATCGTCCTTCGCGGGCATGTCGCAAAGACATCAAGAGACGGCACATGGCTCATCGATGATCTCGCAGGCAAGTACCTGGGTCACGACAGCTACCAGTTCGCTGCACCTGGCGAGGTGCGCGTCAACTACGAGATCGAGATCACCTCCACCAGCAGCTGGGGCTAGGGCGGAAGCTCGAAGACCCGCTTTCAGAGCACAGAACTCAGAGCACAGATTTCAGTTGGTAAGTTCCAGCTGAAAGCGAGTCATCGAGCGTTCTTCTTCTTGCTGATGGCTGATGGCTGATGGCTGGGTGAACTCACCCTGATGGCTGTCAGCTGTAGGCTGGTGAACATGGACACAGGACTTGCAGGCGCCAGGGTGCTCGTCACCGGGGGAGCCGGCGGCATCGGAACGGCCATCGTTCGTGAGTTCGCCGCCGAGGGTGCATCCGTTGCCATCCACTATCACTCGAGCCGTGATGAGGCACACGAACTCGCCGACGAGGTTGGCGGTGTTGCGATCGGCGCGGATCTGACCAAGGAGGGCCAGGCTGATGCCCTCGTCCCCACCAGCGCCGAGGTGCTCGGCGGCCTCGACATCTGCGTTGCGAACGCCGGCTGGTACCCGCCCGAGGACTTGCCGGTGTGGGAGATCGGGCTGGAACGCTGGAACTCTGTTCTCGAACGCAACCTGACGTCAACCTTTCTCACCGCCCGGGGATTTCTGCGCCACGCTGCAACGACGGGCCGCGGCTCCCTCACGCTCATCGGTTCGACAGCAGGCCGGTTCGGTGAGTCTGGACATGCAGACTACGCCGCGGCGAAGGGTGCCATCATCAGCGGTCTGTTGCTCTCGCTCAAGAACGAGGCCGCCCGCATCGGCGATGGTGTCCGGGTGAACGCGGTTGCTCCAGGGTGGACGGTTACCCCGAAGCGAGAGGCGGCAGGTATCGATCCGCACGTCGTCGACGCCGCGACCGCGACAATGGCGAGAAAGCAACTGGCAACGCCCCGAGATGTTGCTCGCCAGGTCGTCATGTTGGCCTCTGGGACCGTGTCCGGGCACCAGACAGGACAAGTCGTGACCGTCGCCGGTGGGATGGAAGGCCGGTTGATCCCATGATGAATCTGCGCTCTCAAGCCCTTCGCATTAGTGAATTCCGATGATCGACGTGGACCGGTTGCGGTCACAGACACCCGGTGTCGAGAACGTGACCCACTTCAACAATGCTGGTGCAGCGCTGATGCCCATACCTGTCATCGACGCGGTCCAGGACTATTTCCAAGCCGAAGCGCTCTACGGCGGGTATGAGACGCACCGCAAGAGTGGGAATCAGATCGAAGCGGTGTACCAGTCGTTGTCGGATCTCATCGGTGCGGACCGCCCCGAGGTCGCCCTTTCCGACAACGCCACGAGGGCGTGGGATGTGCTGTTCTATGCTCTCGGCCTCGGTGAGGGAGATCGCATCGTCACGACGACTTCGGAGTACGTGTCGAACTGGGCAGCGTATCTCCATGTCCGCGATCGTGATGGCGTCATCGTCGATGTGGTACCCGATACGTCTGATGGAGTCGTTGATGTCGAGGCGCTCGAACAGATGGTGCAAGCGCGCGAGACTGCACTCATCACGCTCAACCACATGCCGACAAACGGGGGACTCGTCAACCCGGCCGCTGCGGTCGGAGATGTGGCATCGCGTTACGGAGTCCCGTACTTGCTCGATGCGTGCCAGACGATCGGGCAGATCCCGATAGACGTCACAGAGATCCAGTGCGACATGCTCACCGGTACGTCGCGCAAGTACCTTCGTGGGCCGCGCGGTGTTGGGTTTCTCTATGTCAGGGAGGGGTTCTTCGATCAATTGGACCCCGTGTTCGTTGAGGTCGAGAACGCACCCGTTGTGCTCCCGGACTCCTTCAGTCTCGCCGGAGGGGCACACCGCTTCGAGACATGGGAGAAGTCGTATGCGAACGTCGCAGGGTTCGGTGCGGCGATCGATTACGCCACGGACATGGGCATCGATGAGATGTGGGCCCGGATCCAGAACCTTGCGTCGACGATGCGTCAGCAGTTGTCGATGATCGACGGAGTGACCGTCCATGACCGTGGAGTGACGAAGGGCGGCATCGTCACGTTTGATGTCGACAGTCGTCAGACGCTGGAGGTGCGCGAATTGCTCGCCGAACGGTCGATCAACGTCTCGACGTCAACACCCTTTTCTGCCCCGTACGACATGCACTCTCGCGGTATCGAAGGCCTGGTCAGGGCGTCGGTCCATGCCTACAACACGGATGAGGAGATCGATGACCTCGTGAGCGCGATCCAGATCCTGGCCTGAGGCTCGCTTCGCTCGCGGACCCGCCCTCGGGCTCGCTCTTGGAGTCGAATCGTGCTATCGCGGGAAGGGAAGTCCGGCGATGAAGGCGTCGATGACTGCTTGAGTCGCATCGACTGGGACCACGTAGGCTCTCCCATCGTTCCCTTTGAAGTTCTTCACGGGCAAGGTCATGTTGTCGATATCGCGGGTGTTCATCGACAGTGCATCCTTGCCGAGCGTTGCCATGAGGGCGATCGAAACGCCTTCATCGGCAGTTATCTGGT
>JBDLIR010000218.1:0-4344 GCA_039714815.1 Actinomycetota bacterium
TCCCCTATCCGCTTTCCGCTTCTCTCCCCCGGCTCTTTGGACGGGGGAGATGTCGAGGAACGAGACAGAGGGGGAAACCAAGTCGCACCACTCAGCTCACACACAAACTCACTGGATCATCGCGGTCTCCCCCTCCGACCTCGCTCCGCTCGGCCACCTCCCCCACTCCGTGAGGGAGGGAAAGAAGCGTTCCGATTTCGGACTTCTGGTGTCTGACATCTGGCATCTGTAATCTTCCCTCATGGCTTCCTACACACCACCAGTTCGTGACATGACCTTCACCCTCGAGACGATCGCCGGTATCGGATCGATCGTCGAGGCGCCGCAGTTCGACCATGTCGACGCGGACATGATCGAAGGCGCACTCGATGAGGCTGCACGCTTCTTCTCCGAGGTCTTCGCCCCCACGAACGAGATAGGCGACGAAAAGGGCGCCACGCTCGTTGACGGACAGGTGGTCACACCCGATGAGTTCAAGCCTGTTTGGAGCAAGCTCGTCGATGCGGGATGGACGGCGGTAACCGGTTCTCCAGACTTCGGAGGGCACGGGTTCCCGAAGGCATTCGGGATAGCGATCTCAGAGATGATGACCTCAGCGAACCTTGCCTTCTCGCTCAATCCCATGCTCACCGGCAGCGGGATCACCCTTCTGACCCGTCACGGAAGCGACGAACTGCGCGACCTGTACTTGTCCAAACTCATCTCGAGCGAGTGGACCGGAACGATGGTCCTCACCGAACCAGAAGCGGGATCTGACGTAGGGGCTTTGCGGACCAAGGCAGAGGCCAACGACGATGGAACGTACCGGATCAACGGGACGAAGATCTTCATCACGTGGGGAGACCACGACCTCTCCGACAATGTCATCCACATGGTTCTGGCGCGTACACCGGGTGCACCCGCAGGCACCAGAGGGATCTCACTCTTCCTCGTCCCCAAGTACGTGCTCGGCGATGACGGCACCCCTGGAGAACGCAACACGGTCGAGGTGGTGTCGGTGGAACACAAGCTCGGCATCCATGCAAGCCCGACCTGCGTGCTCTCGTTCGAAGACGCTACGGGCTATCTGATTGGCGAAGAGAACCAGGGCATGCGCTACATGTTCACGATGATGAACCAGGCCCGCCTCGAGGTCGGCCTCGAGGGCCTCTCAGTTGCAGAGCGGGCATACCAGCACGCGTCTGCATATGCCAAAGAGCGCAAACAGGGCAGAGCGATGGGCGCAGGCGAGCCATCACCGATCATCGAACACCCTGATGTGCGCCGCATGGTTATGACCATGAAGGCGTACACCGAGGCCATGCGAGGCCTCGTCTACGATGCAGTCGCCGCCGACGACCGCATGCACTCTGCAAGCACGGAGGCTGAGCGCGACGCCGCACGTGACCGTCTTGCGCTCCTCACGCCGATCACGAAGTCGTGGTGCACCGACCACGGCGTGGATGTCGCGTCCATCGGCGTCCAGGTGTTCGGAGGGATGGGCTTCATCGAGGAGTCCGGTGCCCCCCAGTTCTATCGGGATGCCAGGATCACACCGATCTATGAAGGCACGAACGGCATCCAGGCACTCGACCTCGTGATGCGAAAGCTCCCGATGCAAGGCGGTGCGGTCATCAACGGCTACCTCGACGAGATCGAGGCCCTCGGTGAACGGCTTACAGTGGCAGGCGATCTCAGCGATGTCGCCAATGCGCTCACAGTCGCGGTTGCGGCAGTCCGCGGGTCCACCGCGTTCCTTCTCGATGCGGAACCCGGCGATGCCATGGCAGGGGCCACGCCGTATCAGGAGATGCTCGGCACCCTTGCCGGCGGGTCCTACCTCGCCCGTCAGGCCGAGGTAGCCATCGAAGGTGCCCAGGACGACCCGTGGCTCGCTGCCAAGGTCTCCACGGCTCGTTTCTATGCGGCGACCGTCCTTCCGTTGATCAGCGGCATGGCCGGTGCCGTCACCGCCGGGTCCGACATCGTGTTCTCTGTCGATGAGAGCCTCATCGGAGACGGGCGATGACAGGCACGAAGGCGGCGGCGTTCTTCGACCTCGACCGCACGATCATCGGCGGTTCGTCCGTGTTCGTTTTCGGGCGCGTTGCGTACAAGTCGGGACTCGTCACAACACGGGAACTCGTCAGAGATGCCAACAACGCCGTGGCGTTCAAGATGTCCGGGGCGTCGGATGCAAAGACGGATGCGGTCAAGGACCGCATCCTCCAGGCGATCGAAGGTGTCGAGGTCACAACGCTGACCGCGATGGCCGACGACATCATCCCGAGGCTGATGGACGATGTTCGACGCGAAGCGCGCGGTCTCATCGACCTCCACACCGATGCCGGCCGTGACACCTACATCGTCTCCGCTTCACCGATCGAGATCGTCGGCAGGTTCGCACAGGAGATGGACATGACCGGCGGCCTTGGGACGGTCGCAGAGATCCGCGACGGCGTGTACACGGGGCAACTCGCCCAACCGTTCTGCTACGGCGAAGGCAAAGCCCACGCGTTACACCGGATCTCAGACGAGATGGGCTACGACCTCGAAGCGAGCTACGCATATACAGACTCTGCCGGAGACATGCCGATGCTCGACGCCGTCGGGCACCCCGTTGCAGTCAACCCCGATAAGGCACTCGAAACGATCGCCTATCACAGGGGATGGCCGATCGTGGAGTTCTCGCGCACGAAGAAGAAGGTGATCAAACGGACCACGGCAGCAACCGGAGCAGCAGCGCTTGCCGGTTCCTCGTTCGCCCTCGGCTGGTACTTCGGCGGGCGGAAAGCCTGAAGGTCGGACCTCTTCTCTCCCCCGGCCTTCGCGGGGGAGATGTCGAGGAACGAGACAGAGGGGGAAACCGAGTCGTACCACTCAGCCCGCGCGCAACCTGAGTGGATCATCATGGCTTCCCCCTCCGACCTCGCTGCCGCTCGGCCACCTCCCCCGTCCAAAGAGCCGAGGGAGGAAAAGAGTCCAAGAGCGAGCTTGCGAGCGAAACCGCTACCGTTCCTGCCCAATGACAGACATGACAGACACAACCACCGCTGCCTCCTTCGAGGACCTCGGCATCGACCCCGACATCGTCGCTGAACTCGCAGCCCAGGACATCACCGAACCGTTTCCGATCCAGACCATGACGATCCCCGACGCCCTTTCGGGTATCGACATCACGGGCAAAGCGAAGACCGGCTCGGGAAAGACGCTTGCCTTCGGGATCCCGATGATCATGAGGGTCGGTGCGCCCCAGTCGAGGAAGCCTCACGGACTCATCCTGGTTCCCACCCGTGAACTCGCGAGCCAGGTGACCAGTTCGCTTGAACCGCTGCTCAAGGTGAAGAACCTCACTGCGGTCGCCGTGTACGGCGGCGCTCCCATGGGTCCACAGATCGATGCACTCCAGGCCGGTGCATCGATCGCCATCGCGACGCCGGGGCGCCTGATCGACCTCCTCGAGCGGAAAGCCCTCGATCCGCAGGCGATTTCGATCGTCACGATCGATGAGGCTGACCAGATGGCCGACATGGGCTTCATGCCGCAGGTGCGCCGGATCATGGCCCAGCTCCCGCAGGAGCGCCAGACGTTCCTCTTTTCGGCAACGCTCGACCATCAGGTCGGCGAACTCATCGACCGCTACATGACCGACCCGACGGTGTTCGAGGTCGAGTCGGCCACCGAGACGGTCGAAACGATGGAGCATCGCTTCCTGAAGGTCCACTACATGGACAAGGCGAAAGTCGTTGCCGAGCTCTCGAAGCACAACGATCGCATCCTTGCGTTTACCCGCACCAAGGCCGGCGCGGACCGGGTTTCGCGTGACCTCAAGGAACTCGGTGTCGCCACCGCAGCGATCCATGGCGACCTCCCCCAAAGCAAACGCGAGCAATCGCTGCAACGCTTCGCAGATGGACGCATCCACGTGCTCGCAGCCACAAACGTGGCAGCGCGTGGTCTCCACATCGACGGGGTCGACGTAGTGATCCACTACGACCCGCCAGACGATCCCAAGACGTACCTCCACCGCTCGGGGCGTACCGCACGCGCCGGTGAAGAAGGCCTCGTCGTCACGCTCGTCGAGTGGGATCAGGTGAACGAGGTCCTCGGTATCCAGCGCCGCGCCGAACTCAACGTGCCCATCGTCAAGATGTTCTCCAACGATGAGCGCCTTGCAGACCTGTTCTCGTGGCAACCCAACCCCGAAGAGGCGCCATTCAGCGCCAAGTCGATCAAGAAACGCAAGCGCCGCGGGTTCTAGATCAGCTGACAGCTTTCCGCTTCTCTCCCCCGGCCTTCGCGGGGGAGATGTCGAGGAACGAGACAGAGGGGGAAACCGAGTCGTACCACTCAGCCCGCGCACAA
>JBDLIR010000219.1:0-4334 GCA_039714815.1 Actinomycetota bacterium
CCATGAAGATCCGCTGAGCTTGTGTGCGAGCTGAGTGGTACGACTTGGTTTCCCCCTCTGTCTCGTTCCTCGATATCTCCCCCGTCCAAAGAGCAGGGGGAGAGAAGCGGAAAGTGGAATTCGGAAGACGGCTGTCGGCTGTAGGCTGACCGGATGCCCCATTTCACATGCACTCGCTGTGGTGCAGGCTTCACGTTGTCCCAGTCGGTGATCGACCGTTACCCCGGTTGGACACCGAAGCTGTGCATGTCATGTAAGGACTCCCAGGGTGGCGCCGCCCGGAAGACGAAAGCCAACGCAGTACCCGCAACGGACCCGACGACGGGAGTGTTCACAGATGGGAGCGCCGTTCCGAACCCCGGTGAGGGCGGATGGGGGGCGGTCTTCGTCATCGACGGCGAGGTCGTCGCACAGAACTCCGGGTACGGCGGTCAGACGACCAACAACCGTATGGAACTGACAGCGCTGATTCACGCGGCCGACCTCGTACCTGTTGGTACGACCGCGCAGGTGTACTCCGATTCGAACCTTGCTGTGAGAACCATCAACGAGTGGGCTGCTGGCTGGGAGAAGCGAGGTTGGCGAAGAAAGAGCGGTCCGGTTGAGAACGTGGATCTCGTCAAGGTGGCCTATGAGAAGTACAAGGCCCGTCCGGAACTGTCTCTCGTGTGGATCAAAGCGCATGTCGGCTTCACGTGGAACGAGTACGCGGACGAACTTGCAAATCGGGCAAGGGTTGAACGATGACCCCCGACAGGCTCCGGTCCGTGCTGTCCGAGGAAGTCATATCTCTCTCGCACCTGTTCCGCGACCAGGGTTTCGACCTGTACCTCGTTGGCGGATCTGTGCGGGACGCGCTGCTCGGGAGAGAGATCGCCGATCTGGGGCGTCCTGATCTCGATTTCACCACCAGGGCACGACCGGACGAGATCCTCGAGATCGCAAAGCCGTGGGCGCACTCGTCGTATCTGGCCGGTAAGGATTTCGGGACGATCGGCCTCGTCCACGATGGCGAGAGGTACGAGATCACGACCTTCCGCTCCGAGGTGTACAGGGACGACTCCCGTAAGCCGGTCGTGACGTTCAGTGATGACATCGTAGAGGATCTATCGCGGCGGGATTTCACAGTGAACGCGATGGCGCTCAAGGTGCCGTCATCTCCAGACGAAGAGCCCGAGATGATCGACCCGTACGACGGTCTCATCGACCTGGTAGCGAAGAAGTTGCGGACGCCTGCTGGGCCAGAAGTGTCGTTCGGCGATGATCCCCTGCGGATGCTCCGCTTGTTTCGATTCATGTCCACGCTGGGTTTCGAACCCACGACCCGTGCCCTTGCAGCCGTCACCGAGATGCGGGGGCGCCTTGAGATCATTTCTCCTGAGAGGATCAGGACAGAACTCGACAAGCTCCTGACAGGCCCGAATGTGGTCGAGGCACTCGAGGCGCTCGTGGTATCCGGGCTTGCCGACGAGTTCATCCCTGAGATCCCTGCACTTGCTGTCGAGCAGGATCCCGTGCATCGACACAAGGATGTGCTCGCCCACTCGATCGCCGTCGTCGGCAAGACAGAACCCGGGCTGAGGCTTCGTCTGGCGGCGCTCTTCCACGACATCGGCAAGCCCGCAACGAGGGAGTTCAGCGAGGTCGGAGTCACCTTCCACCACCACGAGGTAGTCGGAGCCAGGATGACGCGAAAGCGGATGAAGGCGCTGCGGTACCCGAAGCACATGATCGATGACGTCTCTCAACTCGTCTTCCTTCACATGCGGCCACACACGTTCAAGATGGGGTGGACAGACTCGGCCGTGCGGCGATATGTCCGGGATGCAGGCCCGCTCCTCGAGGACCTCAACGAGTTGGTGCGGTGCGATGTCACGACACGCAACCAGAGAAGAGCGCGCACGATCTCAAGGAGGATCGACGATCTCGAGGTGAGGATCGCGGAGTTGAGGGAGCGGGAAGAACTCGACAAACTCCGGGCCCCGATAGACGGCAACGACGTCATGGAGTATCTCGGAATCGAGCCGGGCCGCGAGGTCGGCACGATCATGAAGATGCTGCTCGAGCAACGCATCGAGAATGGTCCGTACACGGCCGAAGAGGCATATCAACTGCTCGATGAGTGGAGACAGGACAGCCGACAGCCGACAACTGATCCCTGATTCCTTCTCTTCCCAGGCCTTCATCTAGACAGGGGGCTCTTCAATGCCGATGGCTGATGGCTGATCTCCGGAAGCACTCTCGCCAGCGCATTCGTGCCTGCATGACGCTACCGTTGTCTCTCAGGGCGGAAACGAGGAGTGGAACGTTGCTATTCGTTCACGGTGGATCGATCGACGGCGCTGTCGCGCCGTCTGCCAAAGATCACCGAACGGTCGCTGCCCGCCTGAATCTCTACCCGTGCCACGAGGCACACCGACGCAACTGGAGGATGTTGTGAAACGAGCCCGTTCGAAACTCTCGATACTCCCTGTACTGGCGATGGTGATGGCCTTGCTTCCACTTGGCCCCGTCTCGTCAGCGCTGGCCGCACCGACGACTGTTGCCTATGACATGGTCGGGAGTTCGAGTTCGAATCTCATCAGTCATACGAACGCATACGCCGGTGCGTTCTCGAGCACAGGCGACGGCTTCGAGAAGTTCCAGAGAGGCGTATCGTCCTCGATTCCCTTTGCAGTGTTGGATGACTCGCTTGCCACTTTCCCTGCAGATACGCAAGGCGTCATCGACGACAACAACCTCGATGAGTTCTTCGGCGTCGTAGATACCGAGAACGCCGACAACTCGGGTCCCATCAGTGCGACCTGGTCCTTCGACATCACAGGTGGTGCAGCCTTGTCGCTGTCCATTGACATGGGCGCCATGGGTGACTTCGAAGCCGCATCCGACAGCTATGACTGGACGTACTCCATCGATGGAGGGCCTGCACAACCAGCCTTCACGTCGAGCGTTGACGAAGCCGGTACCCAGGACTACACACTCGCTGGCGGATTGGTGGTCGGTCTAGATGATCCCCTCTCTGTCAACGGTGTCATGTTGAACAACGTTCTCCAGACCGTTACAACGCCGATCGCTGGAGCAGGATCGACCCTGGATCTCACACTGACCGCGGAAACCGACGGCGGATCGGAAGGATACGCAGTCCAGAACATCGTCATCGAAGGTGACACCGGTGCGCCCCCTCCGGGCGCAACCGGCGTGTTCATCTCCGAACTGCATTACGACAACGCGGGTTCCGATGCCGGCGAGTTCGTCGAGGTGACCGGTGATGCCGGCGGCGATCTCACCGGTTGGACCATCGAGAAGTACAACGGCAACGGCGGTGCATCCTATGGCACGATCGCGCTGTCAGGCACGATCGACGACGAGGACGGCTCCCAGGGTGCTGTGGCGTTCTTCGAGGCGGGGATCCAGAACGGCTCCCCCGACGGGTTGGCTCTGGTTGATCCAGGTGGTGTTGTAATCGAGTTCCTTTCGTACGAGGGTTCGTTCACGGCTGTGGGCGGTCCTGCCGACGGTATGACGAGCACCGACATCGGAGTCTCTGAGTCTTCGAGCACAGCTATCGGGGAGTCGTTACAGGTCCTCTCGGGTGTGTGGACGGGTCCCGCGGCCGAGAGTCCGGACCTGCTCAACACCCCACCGCCACCACCTCCGATTGCCTCGGAAGAAAAGATCTATGACGTTCAGGGCCCCGGACCCGACAGCCCATTTGAGGGCCAGCAGGTCATCGTGGAGGGTGTAGTCACCGCCGACCACCAGGACGGCGAATTCAACGGGTTCTTCATGCAGGAAGTCGTCGGCGACGGTGTAGATGAGACTTCTGATGGAATCTTCGTCTACGAGGGCGGCAACGCCGTTGATGTATCCGTTGGAGACGTCGTCAAGGTCGAGGGCACCGTTGTCGAGTTCTTCGGAGAGACACAGATCACGGACGTCGTCGACGTCATGGTGACAGGCACCTCGGCGTTCGCAGCGACCGTTGTGACGCTGCCATGGCTCGATTTCGATCAGCCAGAGTGGTACGAGGGCATGTACGTCACGATCCCTCAACCGTTGACGATCTCGGAGTACTTCAACTTCGATCGCTTCGGAGAGATCGTGCTGACAACGGGTCGCCATGCGAACCCGACCTCGGTATTCGACCCCGGTTCGGTGGAGGCAGCTGACCTGACCGAAGCGAATCAGCTCGGACGGATCACCCTCGACGATAACCGTACGTCCCAGAACCCCGACCCGGCGATCCATCCGAACGGTGGAGTGTTCGACCTTGGCAACCTGTTCCGTGGCGGCGACATCGTCGAGAACGTGACCGGAGCGATGAACTACAGCTT
>JBDLIR010000220.1:0-4327 GCA_039714815.1 Actinomycetota bacterium
GGCCTTCGGTGTGGAAGGCTCGGTTGATTGGATCACCGCCCTCATCGTGTTCGCAGGAGCCGCAACAGGGGCGTGGGCGGGCGCCCACTACATGCACAGGATACCCGAGTACGTCCTTGCCGGCGTCTTCACCCTGGTACTCGCCGTGTCATCCGTGAGGATGTTCATCTGATGCCGCCTCTTCCAGAGATCATTGGCCTCGTCGCTCTTGGCGTGTTCGCAGGCACCCTCGCAGCGACGCTCGGAGTTGGCGGCGGCGTCATATTCGTCCCCTTTCTCGTGTCCGTGTTCAGCTTCACTCAACTCGACGCCCAGGGAACCTCGCTTGCGATCATCGTGCCTACCGCGATCGTTGGCACCATCGCCCATGCCAGGGCCGGGAGGATCGATTGGCGTATTGTCGCCGTGGTTGGCACGGCTGGAGTGTTCGCCGCGTTCGGCGGAGCCCTGGTGGCGCAGTCGATGCAGGAAGATCTCTTGCAGAGGGTCTTCGCCGTCGTGCTCGTGGTCCTCGCTGTTCGGATGGGTCTGCGCACCTACCGGCTGTGGAACAGAGCCAGGGATTCAGCGCCGATCGATACTCGCTGAGACGACACCGGTCCGCCACAACGTGCGCCTTGCCGCCGGATCGGTGAGGTCGGCCCGTCGTGCGAGCACCACGAGATAGACGAGACCGAGCGCTTCTCCCACCCACATCACGGGGTTCGTCAGGACGTCGATGGCGTACGCGCCGTACGTTGTGAATCCCGTCGCGGTGAACCCGGTTCCCAGGAACGGCCACCACAGGGACTCCGGCGAGTTCCACATGGTGTCGAGGAGAAGGTGCAGCAGCACTCCTGTCGCCAGCAACATCCACCGCTTCCGAACGGGTCCTCGCCTCGTGAAGATGAGCACGGCGACCATCACGAACGACCCGAACAGGATGCCATGGCTGATCAGTCGCACTGAGCCTAAAGACGACCACGCCACGATTCCCGCCGGGGTATCGATCAGGTCGGGGAGCAGGGCCCCGAGGGCGAGAAAGCGAAGATCCATGGCCTCATCACGAAACGCGTAGCGGATGAACGCCACCGTGGCCCCGACGTGCCAGAAGATCACCGCTCAGACGACGAGTATCGAGCGGCAGTGGATGCAGCGGGGCGGATCTTCTTTGCTCACCTTGGAGATTTCAGCTGCGGAGAGTCGAAGATGACAGGCTCCGCAGATGCCGTCAGTGAGCCTCCCGACGACCCTGCCCTCCCTGGCATCGCGCAGCTTGTCGTAGATCTCGAGGAGATAGTCCTCGACGAGGGATACGGAAGCCTTCTTCGACTCCTCTTTGATCGCTAGTTCCTTGTCGATCACCCTCCACTGGTCAGAGATCGCTGCAGCGAGTTTGTCCTTGACCTCGGTCGTCTGAAGCAACTCCTGGGACAGCCGCTCGACGTCAGCTTCCGCTTGCTCCTTGTCCTCGAGGTATCCGATGACCGCGTCTTCCATCTTGGAGACCTTGGCATAGAGCATCTCGACTTCCCTGCGGAGATAGTCTGCGTCGCGAGCCGAGATCCCTCCCGCATACAGCCTGTTCTGCTCAGCGGCGGCCCGTTGCGCTGTCAGGTCGAGTTCACCGTTCGTCTTTCGGAGATTGAGGTCCGCGTCGGACACGAGTTCCTTGGCATCGGACAGGGCTGACGTCAGTAGCTGAACCTCTCCATGGGTGCTCTTGTAGTCGTCGAGTTCCGGTAGTGAACTTCTCGTGTCAAGCAGCCTGTCGATCTTCAGGTCGACTTCCTGGAGATCGAGCAGATCGGCAAGGCTGTTGAGTTGTTCCACTTCAGTCCTTCCACGGGTAAGGATCGGGCCCTATCCGATATGTGTCTTCAGTCATCGTGATTATGACATCGTACAGTGCCTCGAATCCGGGCCGTTCGGTCGGTATGTGCCCGGCATCGATCACGGCCAAGCCGTTCTCTGCCGCCATCGCTGCCTCGTGGTGCTTCACATCACCTGTGATGAGGACATCGGCGTGGAGCACTGCGGAGACGAACGAACCGCCGGATCCGGGGACGACCGCAACCGTCTCGATCGTCATGTCGGGATCCCCCGATCTCCGCACGTCGGTTCCGAGAGCATGTGCCACCTTCGCTGCGAGTGCACCAAGGGATGTCGGGTTGACCCTGCCGACCCTGCCGATGCACCGGTGCGGGTCATCATCCTCGCATCCGAAACCGACGGGAGCCTCGATGCCGACCACAGACGCAAGCGCGTCGGCCGTGCCCCCTGGGGCGGAATCGAACGCCGTGTGGACGACGATGACAGAGACGCCTGCGATCGCGAGGCGAAGCGCTCTTCCGGTTGCTGTAGGCCCCTCCACGAACGATGTCGTCGGGGAGAACAGAAGCGGGTGGTACACCACAACAGTGTCGATGCCCTTGTCGATCACCTCATCGACCGAGGCCGGGGTGAGCTCGTGACACACGCCGACCCTGCGAACGACGACTCCAGGGTTCCCGATCTGGAGTCCCACCGTGTCCCAGGATGCCGCCCTCGTCAGATCGATCGAATCGTCGATTGCGCGGACGAGATCTTGCACCAGCATCATCCGGGATGGTACCCACTCACTTGAGGCTCTTGGTCACCTCGACGAGGCCGTCCACCATCGGTGCAGGTCCGTAGCCGATCGATTTGAGCAACGCCGCTACACCTGTGTTGTCCGCCCGGTAGAAAGCGATGAACTCTTCGATCCCGACAGATCTGGCATGGGGTTCGAGGCGT
Organism: Actinomycetota bacterium; assembly: GCA_039714815.1. GTDB lineage: Bacteria > Actinomycetota > Acidimicrobiia > Spongiisociales > UBA5794 > JAMBLL01. The sequence goes on from JBDLIR010000220.1 coordinate 2,755, forward strand.
CTGAGGAGCAGAGATCCCACGCCGCGCTGACGCCACTGCGGGTCGACAACGATCGCTACCTCTGCAGTCTCGCTTCCGTGGGCCCCCTCGTACCTCCCGACACCGACGCTGTTGCCCTCATCGTCCATCGCGATCAGCGCGAGACGCCAGACGTAGTCGAGCGTCACGAGATACTCGATCGCTCCTTGCCCCTTCGGCGCTGCACCGGTCAGGAACCTGGCCTGGATCGTCTCGGGATCGCCGAACTCGAGCGCGTGGCCCATGCGCGTGGAGTCGACGGGTGCGATCGGCCTGAGGAACACATCCGCTCCCCCCGGCAGCGTCACCCACTCCTCGAGGGACTGCGGATATCCGGCTGGCGGAGCATCGAGGTGCATCGGGGAGAAGTTGGCGTCGTGAAGTTGAGTCATAAGTGAGAGTCGCTTCGGTTTGTCGAGGTCGGCATGTTCTGTGATGACCGGTCTCGTACGAGTATCAAGAGGAACGGTAGCGGCTCGACGGGCGTGTCGGAGTACCCGGCCGATCATGGGATACTTACGTCAACGCACCGGCATGCATGTCCACGGAGGTCCCATGAACGACATCGTCGAGATCGCAACCTACGGAACGACGTTTGCTGCGAGAGCGGCAGCCGCTCATCTCGAGTCCGAAGGCATCCGGTCATCGGTCGTCACCGACAACGCGGGTGGAGCCATCCCGTCTATGTCGCTTCTATCTGCAGGTGTACGGCTCGTCGTCGCAAGCGGTGACGCCGAACGGGCATCTTCGATACTCGCTGAATACTTCACCGCCGACGAGGTCGAGGAAGCTGAGGAGACGGCCGAACTCGCTGACGAAGGCTCGAACGCCTGACCGGGCACCTCAGACGGCGATCCCCGCTCGCTTCCCTGCCCTGCGTAGCACCAATCCGAAGATGAACGGCACGATCGTTGTCACTGCACCGCCGCCGATGGCTTCGCCAAGGTCCTCGGGATTCGTGATGAGCCCGATCAGCAACATCACCCAGGTCAAGGCGATGAACACCAAGATGACGTTGCCAACGACCAGCATCCACCGTCCGGGAGTCTCGCGGGATATGGGGCTGAACGGGGATGGCGGGAGGGGATGCGGAGAGAAGTCCTGGCTCCTCGACGTCACGACGAGGGGCTCCTGGCTCGACGATTCGACTCTTCTCGCTCTCACCGATTGGGCAACCTCTCCAATCTTCCTTGTCTGCGGCGATGGCATGACCGGCGGTGCCTCGTCGAACATCTCGTCACCTGTAGAGAGATCGACGCCACCAATGGACATGCCGGCCTCGACGAGATCCTCTTCCACCATCGGCAGGAAATCCTCCTTTGCGAGTTGGAGCTTCTCCTTGGCGCGGCGAATCATCTCATCACTGCTTGGCATATCCGTTGTCATGGTTCCATTGTACGCCAGATTCCCCGAGCCGAAAGCCCCTCCTCACGCCCACAGCCCACGGAATGGAAGGTCACACGAACCCAGGGTTCGTATGGTCGTATACGCGTACCCCAGCCCACAGAATGGAAGGTCACACGAACCCAGGGTTCGTATGGTCGTATACGCGTTC
>JBDLIR010000221.1:0-4324 GCA_039714815.1 Actinomycetota bacterium
ATGTACAGGGCGCCGATGAGCATGCCGATCCAGTGTTTGGGCTTCGCCCGCCAGCCGGCTTTGATATCTGTGCCACCGAACACGACGAGGACTACAGCAACGGCGATCCCGAGGATGACGTGGGACGCCCTCGGCAGAGCAAGAGCGAACAGGCCGAGGGCGATGAGTATGGCTCCCCGGATCGTCGAGTTGTTGAGATACGCTGACAGTGGCGCCCGCCCGTCTCGCCTGTCCTCTCGTAGTGTCATGTGCTAGTCCTCATCATCGACTGGGATGGAAACGGCAGACGACACGAGGCGGGCGAAACGACGTTTGCCTACCTGGATCACGCGGTCGACGAGGTCGGCATGGTCGACCGTTTCGCCATCGACCCGGGACCCATCGACTTTGACGGCACCCTGGGCGATGAGGCGACGGGCTTCGCCGTTGGATTTCGTGAGACCTGCTCCAGAGAGCACTGCCGGGAGCCACACGGTGTTCGTTTCTTCGAGAGCTACGGTCGGGATGTCATCGGGTACACCCTTGGCCTTGAACACCGTGTTGAACGCTTCTTCGGCCGCGTGCGCAGCATCCCTGCCGTGGTAACGCTCGGCCACCGCTCGCGCCAGCCTCCGCTTGGTCTCCGCTGGATGCAACGCTCCGTCGCGGAGCCCACGTTCGACGTCCGAGACGTCCTCACGAGTCGCCCCGGCAGCCAGCCGGAACCATTGGGGCATCAGTGCATCAGGAATGGACATCGTCTTGCCGAACATCTCGTTGGCGCTGTCTCGCACCGAGATGTAGTTGCCAAGTGACTGCGACATCTTGTGGACACCGTCTGTGCCGACGAGGAGGGGAACCGTGGCAACCGACTGTCCAGACTGTCCGGCCTTCTGCTGGAGATCCCTGCCCATGAACAGATTGAGCAACTGGTCGTTTCCACCGATCTCGACGTCGGCGTTGATAGCTACCGAATCCGTTCCCTGCAACAGCGGGTACATGAACTCGATGAGGGAGATCGGCTCGTTCTCCTTCCACCTCCTGGCGAAGTCTTCACGGTCCATGAGGCGCGACACGGTCACCTGACCTGTCATATCGAGGACATCCACCATGTCCATTGCACCGAGCCACTCTGAGTTCCTACGGATCTCGAGCCGCTCCGAGAGGAGCAATGATTCCACGGTAGGGAGGAAAGCATCTATGTAGCCGTTGACCTCCTCCGATGACAGGCGCCGCCTCGTTGCGGACGTGTCGGTTGGGTCACCGACTTGTGCCGTGAAGTCGCCGAGGATGAGAACCGCGGTATGGCCCATCTCCTGGAACCTTCGGAGGAGGTCGAACACGACTGCCCAACCGAGTGTGACGTCGGGAGCGGTCGGGTCGATGCCGAGCTTGACGCGCAGCGGCGTCTCCCGCTCCAGTTGGGCGAGTAGAGCCCCTTCGGGCAGCGTGACGTCGACGGTTCTGGTGATGTACTCGAACTGTTCAGAGGGTGTCGGCATAGTGGCAACAGGGTACACACGAGCTGAGGTGTGCTGGTGTCTATGTACCGGCAGCGATGAACCTCCAGGGCCATTCTGTTGCCTTCGAGATGCCGACCCTCGGTGCCGTCACGTACCGATGCAGTCCGCGTTCGTCGAGTTGGAGATTCACGCCACCGCGCCCGAGCATCGACCCGCTGTGGCCGCCATCGATCGCAAGCGCCTGGGTGAGCTTCCCAGGGCCGTCGGCGAGATGGTCGGAACGCCCGCGCCGGGCGATGACCGTGTCCAGCCCTTCCACGACCCGGCCACCACGGATCAAGACGGCCTGGGCCTCATCGATGTCACCGGTAACGATGTTCACGCACCAGTGGATGCCATATGACCGGTAGACATAGATCATGCCTGGAGGGCCGAACATGGGTTCGTTGCGCTCTGTTCTTCCGCTGAACGCATGGCTGGCGGGGTCATCGGCGCCTCCGTACGCCTCGACCTCGTCGATGACGATCTCTACGAGGTCACCGTCGAAGGTCGTTGCGACCCGTGCGCCGATGAGACGCGGGGCAACATCGAGTGAACTGGCGCTGAGGGCAGCGGTCACGCTGTCGTCGTTCAGAGTTCGCCCCGCAACGTGGCGCCGGTCGCTGTGGTCACCGCATCCGCGATCGCCTTGCGTACAGGCCCGACCTCATCGTCGGTGAGCGTCCTGTCTCGGGCCCGCAACCGGAAGTTGATGGCGTAGGACACGAGACCCTCCCCCACCGAATCGCCCGCGAAGACGTCGAACAGTTGGCTGTGCTCCAGCAGGTCGCCTGCCGCTTCACTTGCTGCTTCGAGCACCGCTGCACCTGGCACCGTGTCGGGTGTGGCGAACGCCATGTCGAACACGACAGGTGGGAAGCTGCTCGGGATCTCGTACTGCCAGTGCCCACGGTCTGCAACCAGGTCCGCGATGTCGATCTCGGCAACGACGACACGCCCGTTCAAGCCGAACGATGCTGCTATCGACGGGGTGATCTCCCCAACCGTCCCGATGCGGGCGTCACCGATCATGACGTCTGCGCATCTGCCAGGGTGGAACGGCGGTCTGCGGTTTTGGACGAGGTGGACGCCTGGGATCCCCATGTGGGATGTGAGGAGGTCGATGCGGCCTGTGCCGTCGTAGACATCGTATTCTCGAGCGCCGGTGTGCCACTGTGCGTCGGGACTTCCGGCGAGGACGAATCCCAGCCTGTCCGGCTGGTCGGGGATCTTCCCTGAGCCTGTGAGGAACACCTTTCCGATCTCGAAGAGGGTAGCCGATGGCAGCCTTCGCGCGATGTTCGTGGAAGCAGCTTTCAACAGGCCGGGGATCAATGATGTGCGCATCACGCCTTCGGTCTCGTTGAGCGGATTCACGACAGCGACCGCGTCCGCGACCGCGCCAGGGTTGTCCGGGTGCAGATGAGCCAGGTCGTCGGCACCGATGAACGAGAACGTCAGAATCTCGTACATCCCTGATCCGACCATGATCTCGCGCAGCGTCCGCAGTCGCCTTTCGGTAAGCGGGAGCCCTTCTCCAGGGCCTGTTGGCACGGTGTCTGGAATGCCTGCGAAACCATGCAGCCTTGCGATCTCCTCAACGAGGTCCACGGGCTCACGGACATCCGGCCGGCGCGTTGGCACCGTGACGGTCAGCGGGTCCGTGCCTGCGACGTCGAAGGTCAGGCGTTCGAGCAGCGAGGTCGTTTCTGCTGCCGACAACTCGATACCGAGCGTGCGGCTCGTCTCAGACAGCGGGTAGCTGATCGACCACGGGGTGATGTTTCCCGGGTTCACGTCGGCAGGCGATGGCGCGGGCCGGCCTCCAGCCGTCAGGGTGAGCAACTGGGCAACTCTGTCTGCTCCGTTGAGACAGAACGACGGATCCGCTCCTCGCTCGAATCGGGCTGATGCTTCTGAGCGCAGGCCGAGCCGTTTCGACGTCATCAGCACGTTCGGGGGGTTCCAGTAGGCGGCCTCGATGAACACGTCTGTCGTTTCATCGTGCACCTCGGTCGATGCACCTCCCATCACGCCTCCGATGGCCACCGGCCGGGATCCGTCGGTGACGAGGATGTCGTCCGCTGTGAGGATGCGTTCCTGGTCGTCGAGGGTCGTGATCACTTCGCCTTCGTCTGCCATCCGCACGACGACCGTGTCACCGAGTCGGTCGACATCGAAAGCATGCGTCGGGTGCCCGAACTCGATCATCGCATAGTTCGACGCGTCGACGACGTTCGAGATCGGGCGAACGCCGGCGAGATCGAGGCGTCTCCGCAGCCAGTGTGGCGACGGGCCGACGGTGATGCCTCTGACCTGTCTCCCTGCGAACCTTGGACACATCTCGGCGTTGTCGATCGTGACGGAGACCGATGTCGGGTCTCCATGGGTGTCCACCGAGACGTTGTGTGTGCGAAGCGGTATCTCGTAGAGCGCTGCGAGGTCGCGTGCGATGCCGTACACAGACAGACAGTCCGGGCGATTGGGTGTCACGTTGATTTCGAAGTACACGTCGGGGAAACCGATGAGATCGGCGAACGGCGTGCCGATCCGGTCGGCTGCGGCCGGGTAGTCGTCGTCGAGCACCATGATGCCGTCTGCTTCGTCACCGAGGTCGAGTTCGGTCTCGGAACAGATCATCCCGTTGGATGTGACCCCGCGGATGGCTCTTGTGGTGATCGTGAAGTCTCCACCGAGCACCGCTCCAGGAACCGCGACCGGTACGACCGCACCAGCTTCGAAGTTCCATGCACCACAGATGATGTCGAGGACTTCGTCTCCGACATCGACCTTCGTGAGCCTCACCTTGTCGGCGTTCGGGTGGGCAGTCACCTCGAGAACCC